>USBP01000050.1 GCA_900552985.1 uncultured Oscillospiraceae bacterium | reverse complement strand
CGGATCCTTGATCACCTGACCGGTGCCGTGGCAGTGCGGGCAGGTCTGCTCAACCGAGAAGAAGCCCTGAGACATACGGACCGTACCGCGGCCGCCGCAGTGCGGGCAGGTAGTGTTCACCCAATCCGTCATCTTGGCCAGCGGGGATTCGCCCGTATCCGTCGGCTCATAGGAATCCACCATCGGCAGCTTCAGGGGGAGCTGATCCTCCGGCAGCGGCACATAACCGCATTTTTCGCAGTAAACAATCGGGATCGGTTCGCCCCAGTAGCGTTGGCGGGAAAACACCCAGTCGCGCAGCTTAAAGTTCACCTTAGCGCGGCCCTTCCCGTTTTCGGCGAGCCAGTCGGTGATTTTTGCCTTGGCCTGCTCAACGGTGAACCCCGTCAGGAAGCCAGAGTTCACCATCACGCCGGTTGCGCAGTCTGTAAACGCTTCCTTCTCCACATCGCCGCCCTGAACGACCTCGATCACCGGCAGGTTAAACTTCTTCGCAAACTCCCAGTCGCGCGTATCGTGCGCGGGCACCGCCATGATCGCGCCTGTACCATAGGAGACCAGAACATAATCGGAGATAAAAATCGGGATTTCCGTATTGTTCACAGGGTTGATGGCCCGCACGCCCCGGATGCACACACCGGTTTTATCCTTGTTGACCTCTGTGCGCTCAAAATCAGATTTCCGGGCCGCTTCCGCCTGATAAGCGCGCACCTCGTCCATATTCTCAATTTGATCCGCCCATTTTTCGATGAGCGGGTGCTCCGGGGAGAGCACCATGTATGTTGCGCCGAAAAGCGTATCCGGCCGGGTGGTGTAAACGGTCATCTTGTCGCCCGTCGTCGCTGTGAAATCGACCTCCGCCCCCGTGGAACGGCCGATCCAGTTGCGCTGCTGCACCTTCACACGGTCGATGAAATCGAGCTCGTCCAGATCATCCAGCAAACGCTGGGCATAGGCCGTGATCTTCAGCATCCACTGGCTCTTGACGCGCCGCACGACCTCGCTGCCGCAGCGCTCACAAACGCCGCCTGCCGCCTCCTCATTGGCAAGCACGCACTTGCAGGAGGGGCACCAGTTGACAGCCATCTCCTTTTTATAGGCCAATCCCTTTTTGAACAGCTGAAGGAAGATCCACTGCGTCCATTTATAGTAAGCGGGATCTGTCGTATTCACCTCGCGGCTCCAGTCGAAGGAAAAGCCCAGGGATTGCAGCTGCTGCTTAAAGTGCGCCACATTGTCGTGCGTGACGATCTCCGGATGGATATGGTTTTTAATGGCGTAATTTTCTGTAGGCAGGCCGAATGCATCCCATCCCATGGGATAGAGGACGTTATAGCCCTGCAGCCTTTTTTTACGCGCTACAATATCCAGCGCCGTGTAAGAACGCGGGTGGCCAACGTGCAGCCCCTGCCCGGAGGGATAGGGAAACTCTACCAGACAGTAAAATTTGGGGCGGTCATATTCATTCTTTGCATGGAATACGCCCGTTTCCTCCCAGCGATCCTGCCATTTTTTCTCCACCTGTTTAAAATCGTAGTTCATCTGTAATCCATCCTTTCTACCGGCAGGCTGCGGGAGCAGATGTCTCCCGTAAGCCCATGCTGCTGTGAAATATCCACCGCCAGCTTCAGCGGTCAAGCATATCCTGTATATCAACAACCTTGCCATCCGCCCATAGGCGCTCAAGGTTATAATATTCCCGGCTCTCTTTGTGGAACACATGCACCACCACGCTGCCGTAATCCAGCAGAATCCATCCCGTAGCGCGCCCCTCGATGTGGCCGACCTCTACGCCCTGCTTCAAAAGCGCATCCTCCACTTCGCCTGCAAGCGCGCGCACATGCGTGTTGGAGGTGCCGTTGGCGATCACGAAATAGTCTGCTACGACGGAGAGCTCCGTGATCTGGATCACCTCAATATCCTCGGCTTTTTTTTCATCCAGCGCATGCACCGCCGCTTTTACCAAATCAATTCCTGTCATAAAATCCCTCCCAATTCTGGTCTTTGATATAGCATTTGCAAAAACACCCTCTATTTACGGGGCGGGCGCCAAATCTTTCGCCCGGAAAAGCGCAAATTTCAACTGGATCCGGTTATCAGTGGTTTCCACCTGCTGCGCCGCCAATTCATAATTACGGGTCAGCTCCGGCAGATACAACTGCGCGGCATCCTGCTCCGGGCTCAGCATCACGATCACAAAATCCACTCCCCGCTCCCGCACAATTCGATTGAGTTCAGCGCGCATTTCAGGCAGCTTTGCATCGTCAATATTCAGCAGGCAAAAATACCGGCTGACCGGCAGGATATCCGCCGCATAGTAAAAGCCGAAATCCAAAAAATTATAGCTGAGGAGCGTTGCATTCTCCTGCTCGTTGATGATACTGGCAAAACGATATTGCACACACTGCGCCTTCGGCGTGCCCAGAAGATAAGCATTCTCGCAGAAAAAATAAGAAACGCCGGAAAGCACAACCGCCAGCACAGCGGAAAGCGCCATCAGCCTGCGCCCGGGCAGGGCGGAACGCGGGTGGAACCACCGGCTCCCTACCGCCACGATGAGGTGCGTGATCACCACCGCAGCCAAAACCGTGAAGCCCGCAAAGATAAAGAAATAGTAGGTATACCTCTGCCCGCCCCAATACAGGCCGGCTGCAAGGCCCAGCGCACAGACGAGAGGCGCCACTGCCCCAAGCCAGTTTTGGTGAAGCCGGCGCAGGATCAGCACGCCTGCCACTGCGATTACCGCCGCGCCAAAGAGCCATGGCGTGCGGTACGCCATCCTCGCCAGCGATTCCAGAATGCTGGTTAAGCGCTCCCCCATGGAGAGTTCTTCTGCATAGGCAAAAATATTGTTATAAAAATAAACGTGAAACAGATCCTTCAACGCGCCTTCCCCGCCGAAATAGGCGCGGTGACCGCCATGCCGCCCAGAAACATCAGGCAGCTGCCCAGCGCCCGCGCAGGCTGCCGGGAAAACAGCAGCCCGATGAATACCACCGCCATAAAGCCGATCCAAAAGCCCAACAGCGTAAATTTCATCCAAAGCACACAACCCGCGCACACGCCCGCAAGGAACAGCCAGCTCAACGGCATCGCCGCAGGATACAGCTCCCTGCAATACCGCAGCAGAAAATAGAGCGTCAGCGCCATGAGCGGGAGGGTGAGCTCTTCCACTTCGCCGCCGTGAAAAAAGCTGGGGGAGGTAAAGCTTACCATCGCCATCAGCGGCGCGGCAATATAATAAAATTTCGCCATCTTCGGTGGAAAGAACAGGGCAAAAATCTGATAGGAGCAATAAAGGAAGGCGGTGTAGCTGAGAATTTCCAACAAATAAACGCCGAAAAAGGAGCGTTCCGAAACCAACGCAGCAAGGCCATAGAGAAAATAAAGCAGCGGCCCCTTTTGCTCCACCAGATCTCTGTAAGGAACCATGCCGTGCATCATGCCCTTGCCCACCGTAAAAAAGCACTGCGTATCGCTGCCGTTATTAAGCGGATACAAAAAGGAGCTTTTAGAGCAGATGGTCAGAAAACATACGGCCACAAGCAGGCAATAAAGCAGCATTTGCCAGCCGGGGCGCTTTTCCGCTTTACGCATGGGCCCGCCCCTTTTCAGCCTCAGCCATAATAATCTCGTTATAGGCCTCCACGCTGTCCGTATGAATTACCTGCCCGGTCTGAACAAGATCCACGATGCAAAACTGCATTCCCTCCAGCATCGCAGCCTCCAGACTGGTTTCAGCCGCCCTGCGCATCCCCTCCACACCGTCGTAATCCCGGTCTGCAGAGATAAAATCCGCAATATAGAGCACCTTTTCCAGCGTGCTCATGCCGGCGCGCGCCGTCGTGTGGTAACGAATGGCGCGCAGAATCTCCTCGTCCTGCACGCGGAGCACGCTTCGCGCATAGGCCTCGCCGGCCATCGCGTGCCAGAGCTTTGGGTTTGCACGTTCAGCCGCCGTCAAAAGCATACCGGAGCGCTCCATCACAGCCAGCTGCTCTTGCGGAGGACTGTTTTTCATTATATCATGCAGAATGCCCGCTGTATATGCCTTTTCGGGGTCTGCCCCGTATTTCCCGGCCAAGCGCCTTGCCTCCTGCGCAAC
The DNA here is from genome assembly GCA_900552985.1 of uncultured Oscillospiraceae bacterium. Lineage (GTDB taxonomy): Bacteria > Bacillota > Clostridia > Oscillospirales > Acutalibacteraceae > Fimivicinus > Fimivicinus intestinavium. Next base: position 4,152 of record USBP01000050.1, on the reverse strand, counting down.
ATTGAGCGAATGGGTAAACCGCTCCGGGCGCAACTTCGTGCGAATCGCATCGATAAACTCCTGATTGCGCTGTGTATCAAGCATCCGATAAAGCCCCTTTTCTCGAATATAACCATAAACCGCCTGCGGCAGGCCCTCCACTGAGCGCCCTGCGCGCAGCCGCTCCCGCAGCTCGGTAGAGCTCAGGGGGAACGGCTGTGCGATGCACAGCGTCACGCGGCTGCGGATATCCCCCAGCGGGCCGCTGCGGATATAGTCCTCCAGCGCCCTGTATTCCGCCATTTCCCCGCGCGCCGCCACGCACAGCCTGCACAGCTGCAAAATACCCTGCGGACGGTACCATTGATGGAAGGAGAGCAGCATATCCGTGCCCATAAACAAATAAAGCTCCGCGCCGCTGTTTTCCGCATGCAGCGCCCGCAGCGTATCATAGGTGTAGCTCTTCCCGCCGCGGGCGAGCTCTATGGCGCTCACCTCAAACGGCGTGCTCGGGAACGCAAGCCGGCACATTCGCAGGCGATCCTGTCCGCTTGCCAGCATCTGCGCCTGCTTATGCGGCGGCAGGTTCGAGGGGATAATCAGCACCCGGTTCAGACGAAGCTCCCGCGTGAGCGTGGCTGCAAGATGGACATGGCCGTTGTGCGGCGGATTGAACGTTCCGCCGAAAACGCCGATGCGTTCCGGCCGCCCGGAAGCTGCTTCTGTGCCCATTGTCGTTTCTCCCATCGGCATTCCCCTATTTCACGCTGCGCCCCTGGCCCCGCCGTGCGGGGGAGCGGCCTCCGGCCTCCCGTTTCTGGCGCAGCCGGGCTGCGCTCCTGCGGCTGTTAGGCCGGTTGCCCGTGCCGGATTTTGGCTTTTCCTTTTTGGCCGGCTCATGCAGGGCCGGGCTGTAACGGTATAACACGACGCTGCCGCCGATAACCTGGATAATTTCAGCTCCGGTCGCCTCCGCCAGGCGTTGAGCGACCGTCTTCGGCGGCTCCGGCGTCGTCTCCAGCAAAACCTTGATTTTAATAAGCTCCCGCGCGCGCAGCGCGTCCTCCGTCTGCGCGATCAGCGCATCGTTGACGCCGCCCTTGCCCGCCTGAAACAAAGCCTCCAGCGAGTTTGCCTGCGCACGCAGCGCCGCCCTTTCCTTCCCAGTCATATCAGTTATCCTTCCTGTTTATGGGTAAAGCCTCACCGTTGGCCCAGCATTTACCCAAGATACTGTGGAAGCTCCTTTGCCAACTGGCGCAGGGCATTCCCACGGTGGCTGACGCGATCCTTCTCCTCTGCTGTCAGTTCGCCAAAGGTTTTCTCCCCCACGAGAAACAGCGGATCATATCCAAAGCCGCCCGCACCGTGCTCCTCAAAAGCGATCCGTCCCTCGCAGACGCCCCGCACAGTGAAATGGCGCCCATCCGGAAAAGCACAGCAAACGCAGCTGACAAAGCGCGCCGTGCGCTGCGGCATCGGCACCTGCTGTAATTTTTCCAGCAGAAGCCGGTTGTTTTTTTTATCATTGCCGTGCTCGCCAGCAAAACGCGCGGAATACACGCCGGGCGCGCCGTTTAACGCATCCACCTCCAGGCCGGAATCATCTGCAATGCAGGGCATCCCGCTCTCCCGGCAGCCGGAATCCGCTTTTAAAAAGGCGTTTTCCTCAAAGGTGGCGCCCGTCTCCTCCACATCGCTGAGGTTGATGCCGGCTTCCTCAGCGGTCAACACCCGAATCCCCAAAGGGCTCGGGATCCGCTGGAGCTCCTCCCGCTTCTTCAGGTTATGTGTCGCAACCAAAAAATCCATATGGCACCCCGCCTTTTCTCTTGTAATCTGCAATCAACGCGCCTTTATTCCGGTACGTTTAAGTTCAAACGCTCCCTCCAACGCTGCCTGCGCAGATACCAGCGCTCCCGGCGCAGCAGCCTGCGCCTTCTGCGGCGTTCCCGGCGCTGCTGGCGGCGCACCGCACGCCTGCTTGAGCGTTGATCGCGCAGCGGATCCCCCAAATAATCCCAGATACCCGGATGCTTTTTATGAGCCAGCTCCAGCGGATGATAGCGCTCACCGCCACGGTCATACCAGCGGTGGTAAATCTTTTTCCACAGCCGCCAGGAAAAGCGCCAGAGCGCCCGAAGCCCTTTTGCCAGTCTTCCCATCGCAACAACCATCCTTTCCGCAAAGCGAAACGCCCCGCAGGGGCTCAGGCTTCCTCCTCCCGGCTGACGCTTTCAAACAGGCCCTCAGCGAATGCCTCAGCGTCAAACGGCTGTAAATCGTCAACCTGCTCTCCCACGCCCACGAATTTGACCGGGAGCTTCAGATCATCCATAATGCTCAGCACCACGCCGCCGCGCGCCGTACCGTCCAGCTTTGTCAGCACAATGCCTGTAATCTCTGCTGCATTCATAAACTCCCGCGCCTGATTGACGGCGTTCTGCCCTGTGGTCGCATCCAGCACAAGCAGCACCTCACGGTCGGAATAGGGGAGCTCCCTGTCGATCACACGGTAAATCTTTGCAAGCTCCTCCATCAGATTCTTCTTATTGTGCAGCCTCCCTGCCGTATCGCAGATGATTAAATCCGCATTGCGCGCCTTGGCGGCTGAAATCGTGTCAAAAATGACGGCTGCCGGGTCTGCCCCCTCGCGGGGCTTGACAATTTCCACCCCCGCGCGATCCGCCCAGATCTCCAGCTGCTCGATGGCTGCCGCACGGAAGGTATCCGCCGCAGCCAGGATCACCTTTTTGCCCTGCGCCTTATAATACGCCGCCATCTTGCCGATGGTAGTCGTCTTGCCCACGCCGTTTACCCCAATCACCAGAATCACCGAGGGGATCGTATCCAGCTCCATCCCCTCCCTGCCGGAGAGCATGTCGGCAACAACCTCTCGGATGACCCTGCGCAGCTTGTCCGGCTTTTTCAGATCGCGCTTTTTCACACGGTCACGCAGCTCATCAATGATATGCTGCGCCGTCGCCACCCCCACATCGCCCATGATAAGGATTTCCTCCAGCTCCTCAAACAGCGCGTCGTCAATTGCCGCGCTTGCCTCCAGCACGGAATCGATCGCGCCGGACATCTGCTCGCGCGTTTTCTTCAACCCGAAATTAAACTTTTTAAAAATCCCCATTGCATAAATCCCCCCGATTTTTCTATCCTCCCGTAACCGGAAGCACAGTGCATCTATCGTCATGCATTTTCCGCTGCCTCAAGGGATGTTTCCATCCTTACCCTGTCTCCGTGGCGCGCAAACGCCAAGCACGGAACAATCGCAGCACGGTTCTCCGAAACAGCCCGAATTTCTGATCCGAAGCTGTATTGTGAGGTTATCATACCATAACACGGCAAAGAAATCCATTGCCCCTCCGCAGAAAGTTCGCTGAAGGGTTCACCCGATTCCCAGCTTTTTGGCCATTTCTGCTGTTTTGAGCTCCAGCATTTTAGAAACGCCCTCCTCCTGCATCGTGATACCGTAGAGGACATCCGCCTCCTCCATCGTGCCGCGGCGGTGCGTAATCAGGATAAACTGGGTGCCCTGTGTCATGCGGCGGCAATACTGGGCATAGCGCGTGACATTGACGTCATCCAGCGCAGCCTCCACCTCGTCGAAAATGCAAAAGGGGGAGGGGGTCACCTTCAGAATTGCAAAAAGCAGCGCGATGGCCGAAAGGCCCTTCTCTCCACCGGAGAGCAGATCGATATTCTGCACGTTTTTGCCCGGCGGCTGCACCTTGATATCGATGCCGCACTCCAGCACATCGTGCGGATCTTCCAGCAGCAGCTCCGCCTTTCCGCCGCCAAACAGCTCGGTGAACGTTCTGCCAAAATGGGTGTTGATTTTATAAAACTGCTCGCGGAACTGATCTGCCATTTTCTTGGTCAGCTCTTCAATCAGGCGCAGCAGCTCATCGCGGGAGGCCTCCACATCCCCAATCTGCCCGCTGAGGAAGGCGTAGCGCTCGCTGACCTCCTTATATTCCTCAATGGCGCTGACGTTGACGCTCCCCAACGCACGGATTTTTGCCTTCAGCTCGCCCAGCCTCCGCTGCGCCTTTGCCGGCTCCTTCAGCTCCGGGCAAAGCTGCTCCGCCTCCCGGCGGGTGAGCTGATATTCATCATAGAGCTTGTTGACCGTTTCATCATATTCCTTGCGCATGGCAGCCT
>USBP01000049.1 GCA_900552985.1 uncultured Oscillospiraceae bacterium | reverse complement strand
GCCATCGTCCTGCCCATGACGGAGGACACCGCCTTCGCCGCCCATGTGGCCACCGTGCTGCGCGGCTACGGCGTGCGCACCCAGCTCTATACCGAGCAGCGCAAATTCAAGCAGAAACTCTCCTACGCGAGCAAGCTCGCCATACCCTACGCCGTCATCATAGGCGAGGACGAGCTTGTGAACGGCGAAGTGTCCCTCAAGGACATGAACGCCGGAACGCAGGCGCGCTACACCCCCGAGGACGCGGCGCACGCCGTGCTCGCAGGGCTGAAGGCGCGGACGGAAGAGAAGCTTATCAAGGTTAACAACTGACAAAGGGGAAAGAGCGAAATGCAGTCAAGAACACACACCTGCGGCGAGCTGCGCGTCACCGACGCCGGCAAGCGCGTCAAGATATGCGGCTGGATGGAGAATGTGCGCGAGGTCTCCGCGGCCCTGGCCTTCGTCGTAGTGCGCGACTTCTACGGCACGACCCAGGTCGTGGCCGAGACGGAGGAGATGGTGCACGTCTTCAAGGGCATCACCCGCGAGAGCACCATCAGCGTAGAGGGCGTGGTGCGCGAGCGCGCCAGCAAGAACCCGAACATGCCCACCGGCGACATCGAGGTCGTGCCGGACAAGGTCGAAGTCCTCGGCAAGTGCCAGTATAACGAGCTGCCCTTCCAGATCAACCGCAGCCGCGAGGCCGACGAGAGCACCCGCCTCAAGTACCGCTACCTCGACCTCAGGAACCCCGAGGTGAAGAACAACATCATCCTGCGCTCCAACGTTATCGCCGCTTTGCGCCGCAGCATGACCGAGCACGGCTTCATGGAGATAACCACTCCCATCCTCACCGTGTCCAGCCCCGAGGGCGCGCGCGACTACCTGGTGCCCGCGCGCAACCACCCCGGCAGGTTCTATGCCCTGCCCCAGGCCCCGCAGCAGTTCAAGCAGCTGCTCATGGCCTCCGGCTTTGATAAATATTTTCAGATCGCGCCCTGCTTCCGTGATGAGGATGCGCGGGCGGATCGCTCTCCCGGCGAGTTTTATCAGCTCGATTTTGAGATGGCTTTTGCTACGCAGGAGGATGTGTTCACGGTGGCGGAGCAAGTGCTCTACGACACCTTCACGCAGTTTGGAGGCGGCCGCAAGGTATCGCCTGCGCCGTTCCGCCGCATTCCTTATGAAGAGGCGATGCTGCACTATGGTACGGATAAGCCGGATCTGCGCAATCCACTGCTGATTGAAGATCTGTCCGATTTCTTTATGGATGTGGATTTTAAACCCTTCCAGAACAGGCCTGTTCGCGGCGTCAACGTGCCGGACTGTGCCAGGATGCCGAAATCCTTTTTTGAAAAGATGCTCGCCTTTGCCATGGAGATCGGCATGAAGGGGCTTGGATATCTGACGCTTTTGGAAGATGGTTCCTTCAAGGGCCCGATTGCGAAATTTCTCACAGATGCAAAGAAGCAGGAGCTGATCGATCGCCTTTCCATGAAAGCGGAGGATACGCTCTTCTTTATCAGCGATAACAAAACGGTGGTCGATCGCCTTGCCGGCCAGATCCGAACTGCGCTGGGCGAGCGGATGGGCCTTGTGAAGAACGACAGCTTTGAGCTTTGCTATATCACGGATTTCCCGATGTATGAGAAAAATGACGAGGGCAAGCTCGACTTTACACATAACCCCTTCTCTATGCCGCAGGGTGGCCTGGAGGCGCTGGAAACGATGAATCCGCTGGAGATCAAGGCCTATCAATATGATATCGTCTGTAATGGCGTGGAGCTTTCCTCCGGTGCGGTGCGCAATCATAGGCCGGATATCATGGTGAAGGCGTTTGAATTGGCAGGATACACGGCGCAGGATGTGGAAGCCCGGTTCGGCGCGCTTTACCATGCGTTTCAATATGGCGCTCCGCCGCATGCGGGCATGGCGCCCGGCATTGACCGCATGCTGATGCTTCTGCGGGATGAGGAAAATATTCGTGAAGTAATCGCCTTCCCGATGAATGCCAATGCGCAGGATCTCCTGCTCGGCGCGCCGGGCGAGGTAACGGAGCAGCAGCTGCGTGAGGTGCATATCCGGCTGAGGAGGCCGCTGGAAAACCGCGTGTAAAGCTGTTTTGCTTGTCTCATTTCGATCATTACAATTTGTTATGATATTGATTTAATTGAAAAAATAATTGTACTTTTCCACAGATAATAGGAGGAATTCCCATGCAAATCACAGGTGAATTGGTGCGGTATCTTGAAAAGCTGGGGCGGATTCAACTGACGCCGAAGCAGGAGAATGCGACGGAGAAGGATTTGCAGGAGATTTTATCTTATATGGAAACCCTGAACGAGCTGGATACCTGCGGGGTTGAGCCGCTTTCCCACTCCTTCCCCGTGACGAACGTATTTCATGAGGACGAGGTCGCCCCCTCCATGGATCGAGAGGCGCTGCTGGCCAACGCGCCGAATCAAAAGGACGGCTGCTTCCAGGTACCGAAAACAGTGGAATAAGAGCGGGAAAGGGGAAAGGCAACATGGAACTCATGGAAATGACGGCGCTGGAGCTGTCTCAGCGCATCCGTTCGGGTGAAATCAGCGTGCGGGAGGCGCTCGACGCGCTGTATGCGCGGGTGGATGCGTGCGACCCGGAATATCACTGCTATGTTACAACCTGCCGGGAGGAGGCTTACCGGGAAGCGGAGGCGGTGCAGCAGCGCGTCGACGCGGGCGAGCTGAGGGATGCGCCTCTTGCGGGCGTGCCGGTATCCGTGAAGGATAACATCTGTACCAAGGGGATTTTGACGAGTTGTTCCTCCAAAATCCTTTCCAATTTTAAGCCCGCTTATGATGCGACGGTCGTGGAGCGGATGCGCAAGGCCGGTATGGTGGTTGCGGGCAAGCTTAATATGGATGAATTTGCTATGGGCAGCACAACGGAGACTTCCTTTTATGGCCCGACGCGCAACCCCTGGAATACCAGCCGTGTGCCGGGCGGCTCCTCCGGAGGCTCGGCGGCCGCAGTGGCGTCGCACGAGGCGGTGATTGCGCTTGGCTCCGACACGGGCGGTTCCATCCGCCAGCCCTGCTCCTTCTGCGGCGTGCCCGGGCTCAAGCCAACCTATGGCGCGGTTTCCCGTTTTGGGTTGGTAGCCTATGCTTCCTCGCTGGATCAGATTGGCCCAATCGGCCGGGATGTGGCGGATTGCGCCGCATTGTTTGAGGCGATCAGCGGGAAAGACCCGAAGGATGGCACCTCCATGCAGTTCCCTGCCTTTGACCGCCACGCAGTCATGGAGGAGGGGCTCAGGGGCAGGCGCATCGGTATTCCGTCGGATTATTTCGGCGCGGGCATTGAGCCGGATGTAAAGGCTCGGGTGCTGGAGGCGGCAAAGCTTCTGGAATCTCTCGGCGCACAGGTGGAACCCTTTGATATGCCGATCGTAAAATATGCTGTGCCGACCTACTATATTATTGCCTCTGCGGAGGCGTGCTCCAACCTGTCGCGCTATGACGGCATCAAATACGGCTACTCCTCGCCCAATGCGGAGAATTTGATGGAAACCTATGTCAAGAGCCGTAGTGAAGGCTTCGGCATGGAGGTCAAGCGCCGTATCATGCTGGGCAACTTTGTGTTAAGCTCCGGCTATTACGACGCTTATTACAATAAGGCACTGCAAGCGAAGCGATTGATCCAGCAGGCATTTTTTGATGCCTTTGAGCAGTATGATATGCTGCTTGGCCCGGTCGCGCCGACCACGGCGCCCAAAATCGGCGAATCGCTCGCGGATCCGTTGAAGATGTATCTGGGCGATATTTATACGGTCATGATGAACCTCGCCGGGCTTCCGGCTGTGTCCGTGCCCTGCGGCTTTGACGGGGCCGGGCTGCCGGTCGGTCTCCAGCTCATCGGCCGTCCGTTCGAGGAGGCTTGCATTTTGCAGGCCGCGAGGCAATATGAGCAGGCGACGCCGTTTCATGGCCAGTGGCCGGATGGCTGCGCAAAGGGGGAGCAGGCATGAAATATGAGGTAGTTATCGGGTTGGAGGTTCATACGGAGCTTTCCACCCAAACGAAGATTTTCTGCAATTGTACGACAGCCTTCGGCGGGGAGGCGAACACACACGTGTGCCCGGTGTGCGCCGGTATACCCGGCACGCTGCCGGTGCTCAACCGCGCTGTTGTGGAATATGCGATGCGCACGGGCCTGGCGCTCGGTTGCGAGATCACGCGCTACACAAAATTTGACCGCAAGAACTATTTCTACCCGGATCTCCCAAAGGCATATCAGATTTCGCAGTTGTATCTCCCCATTTGCACCTGGGGCCATGTGGTGGTACAGGGCAGGGAGGGGCCGAAGCAAATCCGCATTAAGGAAATCCATATGGAGGAGGATGCGGGCAAGCTGATCCACGACCCCTTTGAGGATTGCACGCTTGTTGATTATAACCGCTGCGGCGTGCCGCTTTTGGAGATCGTCAGCGAGCCGGACCTGCGCTCTGCGGAGGAATCGGTGGAATACCTGGAAAAGCTGCGGGCCGTGCTGCAATATGTGGGCGTATCCGACTGTAAGATGCAGGAGGGGTCCCTGCGTGCGGATATTAACCTTTCCGTCCGTCCGGCGGGCTCGCAGGAGCTCGGCGTGCGCACGGAGATGAAGAATATGAACTCCTTCCGCGCCATTGCACGCGCGATTGAGAGCGAGGCCCAGCGGCAGATCGATTTGCTGGAAAGCGGGGAAAAGGTGGTTCAGCAGACCAGGCGGTGGGATGATGCCAAAGGCGAAAGCACCGCCATGCGCTCCAAGGAGGATGCGCAGGATTATAAATATTTCCCGGAGCCGGATTTACCTCCGATTTCGATCAGCGACGAAGAGGTGGAGCGCGTGCGCGCTGCCCTGCCGGAGCTGCCCGAGCAGAAGAAAAAGCGCTATCAGGAGCAGCTCGGTCTCTCCGCCTACGATACGGATATCATCACTGGCTCTGTCTATTTCGTGCGCTTGTTTGAGCGCACGGCGGAGCTCTGCGGCAGCCCGAAGGAGGCCGCGAATTGGATCATGGGCGACCTGATGAAGCTGCTCAACGACACGGGCACGCTGCCGGAAAATATGGCCTTCCACCCAGATTCGCTCGGCAAGGTGATCGTGATGCTCGCTCAGAACAAAATCAGCCGCCAGTCGGCCAAAAAGGTCTTTGAGCAGGTGTTTAAAGAGAATGTCGACCCGGAGCAGTACGTCCGGGAGAATAACCTCGGCGTGGTGACGGATACCAACGCTATCCGCGCAGCGGTGGAAGAGGTGATCGCAGCAAACGAAAAATCCGTCAATGAATACAAAGGCGGCAAGACGCAGGCATTTCAATATCTCATCGGTCAATCCATGCGCGCGCTGCGCGGCAAGGCGCCGGCGCAGGAGGTAACGAAGCTGCTCAAAGAGCTGCTTGGTGAATAACGGGAAAATGGATTTGGCAAAACGTGATCGGGCAAATCCATGATAAACGACAGGGAAAATCACGCCAGTTGAAACGCGCGTGGTTTTCCCTGCCGCTGTTTTTATGGAAGGCGGGGCGTGCGTGCTTCTACTGCCGCTGGATAGAAAAGAGTGGCGAAGCGTTGCCCGGAAACGCATTCTTTCTGCTTTTCCTTTTGGAAGGAGGTTATTATGATGAAGAATCGCATAAGTATTTTTAGGTGAATTTGTGGCAAAAGGAGCCGGGGGTTTCGGGAGAGAGCATCGCTTTTTCATATCGCGGAAAGAGAGGGAGAAAATGATGACAACAAAAAAGAAAATACTGACGTCCGTTTGTGTAACCGCAGGGGTGCTGGCGGCCGCGCTCGCTGTTTTTTTGGGCGGAGACGCCCTGCTGCGCAGAAATACGCAGAAAATCCCTGTTTCCGAAAAAGATTTCCAGCAGGAAAGCGGCGCCGACCGCATCCATTTTCTGAATACCGGCGCGTCGGATGCAATCCTCATTGAGTCAGACGGCCATTTTGCGCTTGTGGACGCAGGAGAGGACAGCGACTATCCGGCGGATCGCCCCAATCTGCGATACACAGGCTATGAGCAGGTGGTGCTGCAATATCTGAAGGATCATGCGGCAGATGAAAACGGAAAGGTGACGCTCGATTTTGTGTTGGCAACCCATGCGCATTCTGACCATATGGGCGGCTTTGATACGGTGATCGCCGACCCGGATATCACGGTGAAGCGGGCCTACCTGAAGCGCTATCATCCGGATAACATCCGCAGCAAGGAAAAACGCAGATGGGATAATCAGGAGGTTTATGACCAGATGGTACAGGCGCTGGAAGCCCGCGGCGTTAAAATCATTTCAGATATCCCGACCGAGCCTTTCCTACTTGGAAATTTCACCGTCCGGTTCCTGAATACCGAGCTCGACACGGTGAATCAGGGTATCGATGAGAACGACAATTCTGTTCTGACGCTGCTCGAAAAGGACGGCACGCGGGCGCTTTTAACGGGAGATTTGAATAACTTAAGCGGGGATGAAACGCGCCTTGCGCCGGAGATCGGCAAGATTGACCTGTTGAAAATCGGGCATCACGGGTATGTCTTTTCTTCTTCGTGGAAGTTTTTACAGACGCTGAAGCCCTCTGTAACCGTGGCGACCAACAGCCGCGCCAAGATGATTTATCCCACCGTGAAATGGCGGCTGGCGGCAACGGGTTCCGCCCTGTTCCAGACGGTGGACCGCAATGGCGTGATTGCCTCCTTCCTGGATGGAGGCGGGCTTGTCATGACGGAAAACAGCATGAGCGCGGCGCAGATGGAGCTGACCATCCCGGTGCAGGATCCGCAGGAATGATGCCCGCGATGCGGTTATCTTTTGAAAAAAGGCGCCATATCACGGGAATTTTCAATTTTTACTTGCTATTTTTTCAATAGTGTGGTAAACTTCATGAGGAAGATGAGTAGTATGGAAGAGTGGGGAAACCCGCTCTTTCTGCTTGTAAGAATCATTTTGCAAAGCGCCTGCTGTGTGTTTCTGTGTTTCACGAAAGAAGCGCGCGGGTTTTGCGGGGAAAGAGGGATGTGTTTTTGGCAGCAAAGGGCAGAGGCGGCAACACCGTAGCCGCTGTGTGGGCGATTGCAGAGCCGGTCGCGCAGCAGCTTGGCTTGAAGCTGTGGGATATCCGCTTTGTCAAGGAGGGCGCCTCCTGGTATCTGCGTGTGTTTGTGGATAAAGAGGGCGGCGTGAGCATGGATGATTGCGTGGCGATGAGCCATGCGCTGGATGGCCCTCTGGATGAGGCCGACCCGGTTGAGCAAAACTATTATCTGGAGGTTTCTTCACCCGGGCTGGAGCGGGAGTTGACACGGGAGCAGCACTTTCAGGCGATGCTGGGCGAGCGCGTCAAGGTGCGGCTGATTCGCCCGGTAGAGAATGTGCGCGATTTTGTGGGGGAGCTCCTCGCCTTTGCGGATGGAACGCTGACTCTTCTGCTGGATGACGGCAGGCAGATGCAGCTACAGAAAAAAGAGGCGTCCTGGATTCGGCTTGATGATGCAGGCGCGTTTTAGCCCCAGCGGCTTTTATACGGAAAGGAATGGTCACAAAATGAATACCGAGTTTTTTGAGGCGGTTAAAATTCTGGAAAAGGAAAAGAATATTCCCGCAGAGCTGCTTTATGAAAAGATCCAGACGGCGATCATCGTCGCGGTGCGCAAGAATTACCATGATAAGGACGTCGTTGTGTGTGAGATCAAGCCGGAGGAAAGCGAGCTCAACGTATTTCTGCACAAAACCGTTGTCAATGAAATTTCCGACCCAGATACGGATATCCTTGTGGAAGAGGCGCAGCAGTATAAATCCGGTGCCCTGCCCGGAGATATTGTAGAAATCCCGCTCGAGCCCAAGCAGTTCGGGCGTATTGCAGCGCAGACGGTCAAGCATGTGATCCGGCAGGGAATCCGCGAGGCGGAGCGCGGGCAGGTCATGCAGGAGTTCCAGAGCCGCCAGCAGGAGATCACGACGGCGAAGGTTACGCGCGTTGACCCGGTGACCGGCAACGCGACGCTGGAGATCGGCCGCGCCGAGGCCGTGCTGCCAAAGGGCGAGCAGGTGCCGGGCGAGACGATCACAGAGGGCGATCTGATCAAGGTGTATATCGTGGATGTGCGCGAGAGCGAAAAGGGCGGCCCCAAGGCCATTATTTCCCGCACGCATCCGGGGCTGGTCAAGCGGCTGTTTGAGACGGAGGTGCCGGAGATTTATGACGGCACGGTAGAGATCAAAGCGGTGTCGCGGGAGGCCGGCTCCCGCACGAAGCTTGCGG
>USBP01000048.1 GCA_900552985.1 uncultured Oscillospiraceae bacterium | reverse complement strand
CGCCTGCGCAAAACACAGCGCGAAGCGCCTGCTGCATCAGAAAAAGACCGCCGTGGCAGGATAGCTCTACAACATCTTCGCCCGTATAACTATGCGGCGCGCGAAAGACCAGAGCGATCGCTTCGTCAATTGGGCCATCCGCATTGAAAACCCTGCCATAATGCGCATGATATCCTTTTGACTGCGCCAGTAAATGGCCATCCGCAGCACGAAAAACCTGATCCGCCACTTGCAGGGCCTCCGGGCCTGAGATGCGAATCACTCCGATGCCGCCGGCTGCCTGCGGCGTTGCGATAGCAGCAATGGTATGGCTCAAAAAAATCCCTCCACGATTACAGATCAGATTTCAATTGGATCAAGCCCCGACCCTACAAAAAACAGAAAGCGGTGCGCGTACAGGAAGATGGTCAAGAACGTTTCAACAGGAAAATGCTTGCGTATTTTTCCACGATATAAAAAGTCCTGGCGAATACCCAAGGCCTAAGACCGGATATCTATTCTACTATGATTTCGTTGCGTAAAGCGCAACGGGCGGCGCAGCCGCAGGGCGTCAGCCCAAATCGACGGTACAATGTTCTCCGAAACAGCCCAAATCTTTGATTTGGTTAGAGGGAATGCGGATGCATTTCAACGTGCGGAATGCGCGCTGGATTTTGAGCCATTGCAAGGAAAAAAGCGCACGAATCCTTTTTGGATTCGGAGCATTTTTGACGCAGCAAGGGCCACAATCCGGCCGCAGACCGTGCGTTAAGCCGCTAGGCGTAAATGCATGCGTATTCCCTCCGTGTTTCGTGAGGTTATTATACCATGATTGCAGAAACACGTCGAGAGCAGGCAGGAAGAGAACAAGGGCTTGCCGCTTTTTTCGGAAGAAGTTGAATTTCCAGCGTGGGCGTGGTACTCTTTTTGTGGTTATATGGATGCTTGATAAATAAATGAGGGGGAGATCTTTGGATGTTGCGTCGTTTTGCCGCATATTATAAGCCACACCGCAGGCTTTTTTTTGCGGATTTGTTTTTTGCGTTTTTACTGGCGGTATGCGATCTGTTCTACCCGATGATTGCCAAAGATATTATTAACGATTATGTTCCCAATCGAAATTTAAGGCTGTTACTGATCTGGTCGGCTGTGCTTTTGGGGATTTATCTGCTCAAGGCCGGGTTTAACTATTTTGTCAATTATTATGGCCATATTGTGGGCGTGCGCATTCAGGCCGATATGCGCCGCGATGTGTTTCGCAGGTTGCAGCGGCTGCCCTTTGCCTTTTTTGATGAACATAAAACGGGCAGCATTATGTCTCGCATTATTAATGATTCCATGGATATTGCGGAGCTGGCCCACCATGGGCCGGAGGATCTGTTTTTGTCTCTGGTTATGCTGGCAGCTTCCTTTGGGATCCTCTGCACGATTAACGTGCCGTTGACGCTGATTATTTTTTTGACGCTGCCGTTTATTATTTACTTTTCCATGCGGCTGCGCCGCAATATGAAAGAGGCCTTCACCAAATCGCGCGAGGAGATTGCAGAGATCAACGCCCGGCTGGAAAACGCAATCTCCGGCATCCGTGTTTCCCGCGCATATACCGGCGCATCGCATGAAATTGAAAAGCTGGATGAGCAAAACCAGCGCTTTGTCACCGCACGCAGCATTGCCTACCGAATTATGGCGGTGTTCACCACGGGCAGCACATTGTTTACAGATCTGCTCTATCTGCTCGTGCTGGTGGCTGGCGGCGCATTTTTCTTTGAAGGTTGGATTGATGCAGGCGAGTTTGCAGCTTACCTGCTGTATGTTAATTCCTTTTTAAACCCGATCAAGCGGTTTGTCTCGTTTTTTGAGCAGTATCAGAACGGGATCACCGGTTTCCAGCGGTTTGAGGAGCTGATGGCACAGCAGGAGGAGCCGGAATCCCCCGAGGCTGTGGATGTAGGCACGCTTGCCGGCACGATTGACTTTGACCATGTCAGCTTTCAGTACGGCGGGGAAACAGAGGAGAGCGCTGGCCGCGATATCATCCGGGATTTGAGCCTGCATATCGAAAAGGGGACCACAGTTGCGCTTGTCGGCCCATCTGGCGGCGGCAAGACAACGCTTTGCCACCTGATCCCCCGTTTTTATGAGGTGAATTCCGGCCGGATCTTGATTGACGGGCAGGATATCACGGCAATAACGCGCGACTCCCTGCGGCGGAATATCGGCATGGTTGCGCAGGATGTTTTTTTATTCACCGGCAGCATTCGGGAAAACATCGCCTATGGCAAGCTGGACGCTACGGAGGAGGAAATTGTTGAAGCGGCAAAAAAAGCGAAGATTCACGATTACATTTTAACGCTGCCGAATGGTTACGATACCTATATCGGCGAGCGCGGCGTCAAGCTTTCCGGTGGTCAGAAGCAGAGAATTTCGATTGCGCGGGTGTTCCTGAAGAACCCATCCATTTTAATTTTGGATGAGGCGACCTCTGCGCTGGATAACGCGACGGAAATGCTGATCCAGCAATCACTGGAGGAGCTGGCTCGCGGAAGGACTTCGCTGATCGTTGCGCACCGGCTTTCCACGATCAAAAAGGCCGATGAGATTATTGTTTTTACGGATCGGGGCATCCAGGAGCGAGGCACGCATGAGGCCCTCCTGGCGCAGGGAGGCTTATATGCGCAGCTGTACCGCTATCAGTTCCGGGATTGAAATGGAGGCGCTCCGGTTACGGCGTTCACATGTCGAAGCCGTGCGATACGGGCTTTCTTCTGCCGGAACGGTTCTGATCGTTCCCTACATTAGATAACGGAGGTGTGCGTGTAAAACCGGGAGGGATTCCCTACGGATGCGCATTGCTCTGCCCTGGGCCCGGCCGATGACGGCTGTCGCGCCGTTTTCCTCCATTCAGGATTTCAAATTTACCATTCAGCCTTTGTCTACAATCCCGATGGATTTGGAAAAATATTTTTGACAGTCTGAAAACTGTAAGCAATTTGTAAGAAATTTTTTGACTGAAATGTAATATTCGCCTGCTATGCTTTCATCAAGCTGATCCATAGCGGGGAAGAGGAGAAATGAGCGTATGTATAATATACTGGTTTGCGATGACGATAAGGCGATTTTGGATTCGGTGGAGATTTATCTGAATCTGGAGGGATATCACACCATCCGCGCGACAAACGGAAAAGAGGCGCTTCAGGCGGTGGAAACGACAGAAATCCACTGCGTGATTCTGGATATCATGATGCCGAATATCGATGGCCTGACGGCAACCCTGAAGATGCGGGAAAAGCATAATTTCCCCATCATTCTCCTCTCAGCCAAAAGCGAGGATACGGATAAAATCACGGGCCTGAGCTTCGGCGCGGACGACTATGTGACAAAGCCCTTCAATCCGCTGGAGCTGATGGCGCGTGTGAAATCCCAGATCAGGCGGTTTGTCCGGCTTGGCAGCATTGAAAAAAAGGAAGGCACGATCATTACCGGCGGGTTGGTGCTGGATACCGTCGCCAAGGAGCTGACGCTGGATGGCGAGCCAGTCCGCCTTACCGCGCGGGAATACGGGATTGTAGAATACCTGATGCGCAACCTGGGGCATGTGCTCTCTACGCAGCAGATCTATGAGGCGGTTTGGAACGAGCCATCCTATTCCAGCGAAAAAACGGTAACGGTGCACATTCGGCGCATTCGGGAGAAAATTGAGATTAATCCAAAGGAGCCGAAATATCTAAAGGTGGTGTGGGGAATTGGCTATAAAATCGAAAAGCTTTCTTAAATCCAAATGGCTGAAGGCCTGCGCCCTGCTGCTTGCCCTAATTGCGGCGGGCGGGGCGGCGGCATCGGCCTATCGGGCCGTATTGCTGGTGGACGATCTCGGTGGGACGATAGAGTCCCTGGTTTTGGAGGAGAGCAGTGATTTTACCGGCAGCAATGCATTTCAGGAGCAGCTTGCGCGGGAGCTCTATTATATCCGGCAAATGATTTTTGTCTATGGTTCGGAGGAGGAGATGCGCAGCGGGGAATCGCTGCGCAGGCAGGAGCAGCTGCTCCGGGAGGAATACGAGGCGGATCTGAAAGAGGAGCTTGAGGTTGCCCGCAGGCAAAAGGAGGAGGAGCTTGCCGCGGAGTACGGTTACGCAGAGGATGAGGCGACACAGGTGGAGACCAATTCCGCCGGCGAGGCACAGAGCCAGAGCAGCGGAGTTGTGCTGACGGAGGAGGAGAAGGAGCTCATCCGCAGCCAGTGCCAGCAGCAATATGAGGCCCGGCTGAATACTCTGCGCAGCAGTTTTGACGAGGAATACCGCACAGCAAAGCAGGAGCTTGAAAGCCTCTCCAACCTGCACTATGCCCTAATTAACCGGGAGACAGGTGAAGCGTTCACCAACCTGCTTGGTGTAAATGTGCAAAATGTAGATTTGCAGCAGCAGATGGAAGGCTATCAGTGGAACGAAACCTATACCCAGGCTTCCGGTTACCATAGCGGCGAGCGCGTGGTGGACCGAACGGAATGGATGTATCACGGCTACGATCCTATGACAGCGCGTATCAGCGAGTGGTTCGGCCGATATTCCAGCCGCATTTCTCTGTATGAAAGGGTCTTTGTCGATCAGGGCTGGGATGTTTATATCGCCCTGAACGATGATCTTGTGCCAAATAGCCGGGATGGGGGAGAGGATCTTTATTACACGCTTTTCAACCGGTTTATGCAGGCGAAGGCGGAGCTGCCTGCCATGCTGGCGGTTGCTGCGGCCTGCCTGGCGGCCTATCTTATTTTTGCCATTTATCTGACCGCCGTGGGCGGGCTGCGCGCCGGAGAGGCGGCGGCGGTGCTGCTGTGGACA
This sequence comes from uncultured Oscillospiraceae bacterium, assembly GCA_900552985.1. GTDB lineage: Bacteria > Bacillota > Clostridia > Oscillospirales > Acutalibacteraceae > Fimivicinus > Fimivicinus intestinavium. The sequence continues at coordinate 3,676 of USBP01000048.1, read as the reverse complement.
GACCTCATCCCCAACGATCTTCATCTGGTGTTGTCTGGAATGCTGGTGATTTTAGGGGGATCCTGGATTGCAGCATGCCCTTATCAAAGCGCGGAGGTTACGGGGAGCTTCCAGACGCTGCTGACGCTGTCAGGCGTTGCATGCGCGGTTGGCGTGGGCGCAGTCGTAATCGAATGGCTGACCAGTGCGGCGCGCAATATCCGGCGCAGGCGCTATTGGCGCAATACGCTGATGGCCATGCTCTTCCGCCTTTTCAAAAAGAACGGCAAACGGCTGAAAAAGGCGCTTGCCAACGTAAAGACGGATATTCAGGCGCACGCCCTGCCCAGGCATCAGCTGGAAAATCTGCGTGCATCCATTCTGTTTCTGTTTGCCGGCTACCTGGTGGCCAATGTTGCGCTGGTTGGTCTGACGATGATTTCGATCCGTGATGGCGATCTATTCACTTTCCTCCTCTTTGGCGGGGCGACGGCGCTGTTTAATATTCTGGCCCTGATCTTTTTCTGGAAGAGTGTGATCGCGCTGGATGAGATGATGACCGCCGCTTCTAAAATGCGGCAGGGAGATCTCAATTATCCGCTCGACCCTGCCAAAATGCCGCGGATGCTGCGTAAATTTGGAGAGGATATCGTGGGCATGCAGGAGGGAATGCGTGCTGCCGTTGAGGAAGCGATCAAGGGAGAGCATATGAAGACAGAGCTGATCACCAACGTTTCTCATGATTTAAAAACCCCATTGACTGCGATTGTGAACTACGTTGACCTGCTCAAAAAGTGCAATATTTCAGATGCGGCAGCGAAGGAGTACATCACCGTGCTGGAGGAAAAAAGCGCCCGGCTCAAGCGGTTGATTGAAGATTTGGTGGAGGCCTCGAAGGCAACGACGGGCAATATGAAGCTTCAGCTCGTCAGGGTCAATCTCTATGAGCTCGCTATGCAGGCTGTAGGCGAGAATGAGGATGCATTGGAGGCCGCCGGGCTGGAGATCCGGCTGAACACACCCGAGGAGGAGCCCATTCTCCATGCGGACAGCCAGAAGACCTGGCGCATTATCGACAATCTGATCAGCAATGTGAAAAAATATGCGCTGACAGGTACAAGAGTATATATCGACGTGGGGGCGGAAAAAGGGTTTGGCGTTTTTACCATTAAAAATATCTCCAGGGACCCGCTTGACGTGCCGGTTGAGCAGTTGACACAGCGCTTTGTACGTGGGGATGCCTCCCGCAGCACAGAGGGCAGCGGGCTTGGCCTCTCCATTGCACAGAGCCTGTGCGAACTGCAGCGCGGCACGCTGGAGATCTCTCTGGATGGAGATTTGTTTAAGGCGGTCGTGCGGTTGCCTTTGGATACCGACGCATCAAACGCGCGCGATAAAGCGGCGCAGGCATGAAAGGCGCAGGCCGCAGGTAAATACATCGGGTTGTTTTCCATTTGCAATACGCGTTTGGAAAACAACCCGTTTTTTCATCGCTTCTCAGCTTCAATCATCCGGCGGAGGATCGTAGCGCCGCTTTCCTTTTTATGATAGAATAGAAGAGATAGGAGAAGCAAGGATGCAAAGGCGGCGGGAGGGATATCTATTGTATTTCCAATATGGCAGCGCTGAAGTGGAATACCTGAAAAGCAAGGATAAACGTTTAGGCGAGGTAATCGATCAGGTAGGCCATGTGGATCGTGAAGTGGATGCGGATTTGTTTTCCTCCGTCGTACATCATATCATCGGGCAGCAAATATCGACCAAAGCACAGGCCACGATCTGGCGGCGAATGCAGGAGGGGCTTGGCGAAGTCAACGCAGCAAGCATTTCAAGAGCAGACCGTGCAGAATTGCAGTCCTTTGGAATGACCTTCCGCAAGGTGGAATACATCAAGGATTTTGCCGGCAGAGTGCAAAGCGGAGCATTTGATTTGCAGGAGATCCCCCGTATGAAGGATGCTGAGGCGATCAAAGCGCTGGCCTCTTTAAAAGGCATCGGCGTATGGACGGCGGAGATGATCCTTCTGTTTTGCTTGCAGCGCCCTGATATTTTCAGCTTTGACGATTTGGCAATCCAGCGCGGGCTGCGTATGGTCTATCATCACCGGCGAATTGACAGGGAGCTGTTTGAAAAATACCGCAGGCGCTTCAGCCCCTATTGCAGCATTGCCAGCCTGTACCTCTGGGCCGTAGCAGGCGGTGCGATTCCAGGGATGAAGGACTACGCGCCGAAAGGAAAAAAGCGCGGGGCAAATAAAAGCAAAGGGCTGGAATCCCAGATTCCCGGCGGACGGAATTGATATTTGGGCACGGAAGGGCTGTAACCCATGGCGAAATTTCCAGGCAATTCGCTGCAAAAAAAGTCCGCCGCGTCCGCCTGCGCAGGCTGTTGTGGGCGCAGTTGGGGGGCGTAGTGGAATTTTTATGATCGTTTCCTGCCGGCAGGGCCGTCGGGGCAAACGGCAGTTTGCCAAGCTACACAGGCGGAGAGAGAGGGAAGAGACAGAACCTGGTTTTGGGGAAAAGGGAACTCATCTCTCTCTGTTTCAACAGAGAACGGCTTTGGAAAGCCGGCGAAAAAATAAGGGAATTAGCTGCCAAAAAAGGAATGCCCTGCTGAAGGAAGCGGGGGCATTCCTTTTTTATTATCGAAAAAACGCTCAGATATATGAACGGTGAAAAAACAGGGCTTCTCTAATACAGGTGTTTTAAGAAGGGCATTGGCGGATGGTTACGGCGTATCCGTGTCCCCCGGCTGTTCGCCCTCGTTTTTGGGCGCGGGGGCAAGCAGCGCCGAGGCCGGGACATCCAGCGCCCTTGCCAGGTGAAACAACGCGTCAAGCGACGGGGCAAGCTTGATTTCCTCGCCCTCCAGCTCGCGCAGAACGCTTTCGCTCAGCTTGGCGCTCAACGCAAGGTCGCGGGGCTCCAGGTGCTTTTGCTCCCGATAGTAGGAGATATTTTTGCCCAGATTTTGATATTCCGTGCGATAATCCTCCTCGACCTTTACCTCCTTGCGGAAGCTGCTGCGGTGCAGCACAATAATCAGGCAGGCCAACAGGCTAGCGACCACCATGGTTTCCACCCGGTAGCCGTAGAAAAACATTGCAACCGGGTAGGTGATGCAGAGGGCGACCACAGCCATCACCAGCCGCTTGCTGCATAAAAAGGCCAGCAGGACAGACCAGAAGGAAATAGCGAGCAGATGGTTATCCAGCAGCAGGAGCATGGCGATGGTAACGGCGACTCCTTTTCCTCCCCGGAATTTCAGCCAGCAGGGAAAATCATGCCCCAGTGTAACGCCCGCGCCTGCATAGATGATAACAAGCTCGTCCGGCTGGCCGGGAAAAAGCAGGCCGCAGAGGTAACAGGCGATAAAGGTTTTTAAAACGTCGGCAAGCAGCGTAATCAGCCCGGCTTTTGGGCCGAGTGTTTGGGTGACATTTGCGGTGCCCATGTTTCCCGTTCCGAAATCGCGGATATCCTGCGCAATCTTGTGACGCGTGATTAGATAAGCGGTTTGAAAACAGCCAAAAGCATAACCAATAGCAACACAGATAATGCGGAACATGGGCCTTCTCCTTTCTGCCAACCCTATGCCGGTATGAACCGGTGCTGATAGACCAAATTTAGTATAGCAGGATACATGCGGTTATACAAGGAAAAAGATCGGTTTTTCCCGCATAAAAAGGCCCAAA
>USBP01000047.1 GCA_900552985.1 uncultured Oscillospiraceae bacterium | reverse complement strand
AGGCCGCCGTTTTCGCGATCCTTCCTGTCTCCCAAGGCAATGCCTCCTTCTATTCAATCTGTAATGCTCCATCAGCTGACCAAGGCGCCCCCAAGCAAGAAGCCGCACACTGGCAGCCCTGCGCCCCCCGTGCGTCCAATCATTCCCTGCCGGCAAATGGGACTACCGCTCCTCAGGCGAGCAGGCCGCCCTCTCCTCAACCGATGACTAGTATTTTAACATGGAGAAAAGCTTTTTTCAAATGGTACGTAATTTGTTTACATTCTTATCATAATTGAAACAAAATACGGCCTCTCTGCATGGTAGCTTGCAGAGAGACCGTATCTGTTGTGTGCCGGTTTGGCACAATCTTTTAAATAACGCCCTGTGCCAGCATAGCGTCGGCCACCTTCAGGAAGCCTGCAATGTTAGCCCCCACCACAAAATTATCCTTGTGGCCATACTCCTCGGCCGCGGCCGACATGTTGGTGTAAATATTGACCATAATGTTCTTCAAATTCTGATCCACCTTGTCAAAGGACCAGCTCAGCCTAGCGCTATTCTGGCTCATCTCCAGAGCGGAGGTAGCCACGCCGCCGGCATTCGCCGCCTTGCCGGGTGCAAACAGCACGCCGTTTTGCAGGAAGACCTGAATGGCCTCGTGCGTGGAGGGCATGTTGGCGCCTTCGCCCACTGCAATACAGCCGTTCTTCACCAGCTCGCGTGCATCCTCGGCATCGAGCTCGTTCTGCGTGGCGCATGGCAGCGCAATATCGCAGGGAATCCCCCACACCTTGCCGCCCGCCCGATACTGTGCGTTGGGGCGCTGCTCCGCATATTCGCTGATCCTGCCGCGGCGCACCTCTTTAATCTCCTTGAGGAGCGCGAGGTCAATCCCATCCGGATCATAAACACAGCCGTTAGAGTCGCTTGCTGTTACAACCTTCGCCCCAAGCTCCTGCGCCTTTTCAATGGCGTAGATTGCCACATTGCCGGAGCCAGAAACGGTCACGGTTTTACCCTCTATACCGTTATGATGCGCACGCAGCATCTCCTCTACAAGATAAACCAGGCCATAGCCTGTCGCCTCTGTGCGCGCAAGCGAACCGCCGAAGCTCAGGCCCTTGCCCGTAAGCACGCCCTCATATTGGCCGGTGATCCGCTTGTATTGGCCAAACATATAGCCAATTTCGCGGCCGCCGACGCCGATATCCCCAGCCGGGACATCCGTGTTCGGGCCGATAACGCGATACAACGAGGTCATGAAGCTCTGGCAAAAGCGCATCACCTCCGTGTTGCTCTTCCCCTTCGGGTCAAAATCGGCGCCGCCCTTTGCACCGCCGATGGGCAGCCCGGTGAGGGAATTTTTGAAGATCTGCTCAAAACCAAGGAACTTAATAATGCTCATGTTGACGGAAGGATGAAAACGCAGGCCGCCCTTATAGGGACCAATTGCGCTATTGAACTGCACGCGGTAGCCGCGGTTCACCTGGACTCTGTTGTTGTCGTCCATCCAGCAAACGCGGAAGACGGTGGCGCGCTCCGGCTCCACAATCCGCTCCAGCAGCGACGTTTTCTGATAAAACGGATTGCTCTCCACCACCGGGCGAATGGATTCCAGCACCTCCGTTACCGCCTGGCAAAACTCCGGTTGGGTATGGTTGCGCTTGAGCACCCGGTTTAACACCTCATCAACGTACATGAAAACCATCCTTCCAAACTGAATTGCAAAACGCACAAAAAGATTTTCTTTTTCTGCGAATCACCCATAATCCAGCAGTGCATCCCCTCGCTAAGGCTCAACGGCCCCCCGAGCAGGGGACACATATTTCTGCTTGTTTTTTATTTTAACGGATTCATGCAAAAAATGCAAGACATAATTTAAAATTATTCATATTTATAGAAGCTTTATCAAAAATTAAGATTTTAAATCCATAAAATTGAATTTTAAAAAACCGATACTTTCATCGCATCTATTATTTTTACAAAAAAAAACGCGAAATAATCAGATTTTACGATAAATTGCTCAAACATGATTTTATTGCGGGAAGCATGGACAAGCTTGCTATTTTGAAACGGCGGCAAACAAGGCAGGGACAGGCGCACACCATCCTGCACAATGGGCAAGGCGGCTCCACGGCCGCAAATTTGCCATTTCCTTGTTTATCCTATGCAAAAGCCGGAGCGAGTGGCCCTCCGGCTTTCTTCCTGTTTGATCCTTTCCCGGAAGATACGTCTACGCCTCTTAAAAACGCCGTCTAAAATTCCCTTTTTAACGCAACACCGTTGGCGTCTCTGTCAATCGAGCCGGTCAGCAGCTGAATCGCCTCCACCAGAGCCCAAATTCCTGCCGCCACGGCGCCCAGACCAAATAACCAACCGCCCAGAAGCGTAAGCAGCAGCTGGGCAACCCCTTTGCTGGTGTAGCCCAGATAAAAATTGTGAATGCCAAGGTAACCAAGCAGGAAAGCTAAAATCACCGCCGCCAGCTTGGATTTCTGCTGCCCGTTTGCCGGTGCGCTATAAGCCGGCGTCTGCCCAGGCGCAGCATCCTGCGGCGCGCCACAGTTGGCACAGAAGCGTGCGCCTCTGGTGGCTTGACCGCAATGGAAGCAGTATTGATTCCCCGCTCCTACGGGAGCGCCGCACTGCGTGCAGACATTGGCGTTTTCCTGCAGCATTGCGCCGCAATTCTTACAAAACATGGAGCTCATCCTTTCTCATTGGCCACACGCCGGCCTTGACCGGATTGCAGCGGCCGCGTTTACGGTATGCCTGATATCAGTGTACCATATCTATGCCAGCCGCACAAGCGATCATGCTCAAACAGGAGCAGACCAGATCACGCCTTACAGATAAAGCAGACCCAGCCGCCATCCTCTCTGCGCTCCTTCACCGTAAAACCGTATTGTTCAAACGCCGCAAGCACATCCGCTTCGCGGGTATCGATGATGCCGGAGGTGATAAACACGGCTCCCGGCTTCATAAAACGCTTGACATCCCGGCAAAAACGAAGGATCACGTCGGCGACAATATTGGCGACCACAATATCAAACTGCCCATGCACCTGCCCGGTCAGATCGCCCTGTAAAACAGTAAAACGCGGTGCGGAAAAGCCGTTTTCCCGCCCGTTTTCCAGTGCGGTTTTTACAGCTAATGCATCGATATCTACGCCGGTGGCGCTGCGCGCGCCGAGCAGCAGGGCGCACAGGGAGAGAATCCCGCTGCCGCAGCCGATGTCGAGCAGTTCTGTTTCCGGCGTAACATACGCCTCCAATGCCTCCAGGCAGAGGCGCGTTGTCTGATGGCCGCCCGTGCCAAAGGCAAGCCCCGGCTCAAGATGCAGCACCTTACGTTCTCCCGCGTCGTATTCCTGCTCCCAAAGAGGGCGGATCAGCAGCTTTCTGCCGATGGGAAGCGGCTTGAAATATTGCTTCCAGTTATTTTCCCAATCCTGTGCCCGGCAAGTGGCGGTCGATATCTGATGCCGGATACCGGCGGCGTGGTAGCGCTCGCTCAAAAATGCCAGCGATTCCGCCGGATTCTCCTCGGGCGGGAGATACACGTGGATCAGCCCCCTGGATCTGTCCTTTTGCAGAAGCGATTCGTCAATCAGATCAATATGGGCAATTTCCATCGCCTCCTGCTCCAGATGCCGGTAATCCTCCACATAGATCCCGTAGGGAACGACCATCTGCGCAATATCTGCCGCGCGGTCGATGTCATCTGCATCTGTTTCAATCACGATTTCTGTCCAATCCATGGTAAGGCAACATCCTTTCCTGTCTGCTATTTCCGTGCGCCTGCACAACCCTGAGCAGCCCTCTCTTTACAGCCTTATCCTAATTATAGCATATCCAACCCAAGTAGCAATGGGGTCGTGCAAAAGCCTCCTTGCAGAGCCGCTTGTATCACAGAGGCATTTCGCCTTTTTTTGGAGGAAACATATGAATTTTTCATTGATTTTCCGATAGGATTGTGGTAAATTGAGATACATAAACGCCGGTGCGTTTTGCTCCTCAGAGCCTCCCTGCAAATCAGGGAACCGGCAAAAAGCGCTGCTCCGGAAGGGCTTTCTGCTGCAACAGGCGGGTTTCTACTTTGCAGTTGACAGAAGCCGAGGGGGGTACGGATGGAGGGTATTTTATGAGTTCAGGCAGTCTAATGAGCCGAAGTTATGTCGGGGTGCGTGAAAACCTGGCCTATGGCATCGCCTGCGGCGGGCAGAATATGAGTTACACATTTATGGCATCCTACCTGACATACTTCTTTGTAAACGTTTTCGGGATTGATCCGACCATCGTCGCCACCATGCTGTTCATTGAGGGCATTTGGGATGCGGTGAACGACCCGATCATGGGTTCGATTGTGGATAAAACCCGCACGCGGTTTGGTAAGCTGCGGCCTTATTTGCTGGTGATTCCCATTCCGCTTGCCGTTGTGACAATGCTGCTCTTTGCCGGCCCTGTGCTGATGGCGGAGGCCTCCATGGGCGCAAAGGTGGTCTATATGGTGATCACCTATTTTATATGGGAGTTCCTCTACACGATTTGCGATGTGCCGTTCTGGGGCATGTCGGCCGCGATCTCTCCCAATCCGCAGGATCGCACGCGCGCCATCTCCAGCGCACGCTTCACTGCCTCGATCCTCGGCGGGCTTCCGGGATTGTGCTGCCGGTCCTGATCGATCTCATCAATGCAGGCACGGTAGAAATTTCTCTGCAAAAGGTTTTCTTTGTGATCGGCATCGTCGTCTCCTTTGTCGGCATGGGCCTGTTCAGCCTCGCCGGTATCTGCACGCGCGAGCGTGTCGCCCAGTCTCTGGAGGAACCCAGCCTGCTGGATTCCTTCAAATACCTGTTTCAAAATAAGCCGTTGATGCTGCTCATCGCCTACAACGTGCTCACCGCGTTGAGCGGCATCGCGGGCACGTTCCAAAACTATTACTTTATCGATGTTCTGGGCTCAGCCTCTATTAACATCGTCATCGGCATCCCCGGCACAGTGATCGGCTTTGCAGCCTATCTGATGATCGCGCCGATGAAAAAGCGCTTTAATAACAAGCAGATCGTCATTGCAATGACTGTCGTCTGCGGTATCCTCCCTGCAATTACTTTTGTGCTAGGCTACAGCCATATGAAAAGCATGGCGGTCATGGTGCCGCTTCTGATGGTGCAGGGCGCTTTAAACGCGCTGTTCAACGGCGCGCGCATGGTGGTGCCCACAGAGATGATCGGCGACACCGTCGATTACATGGAGTGGAAAACGGGCAAGCGCTCCGAAGGCATGAGCTTCTCCATCCTGACCTTTATCAGCAAATTTACCGGCGCCATGTCCCGCTCGCTGGGCACCGCCCTGCTGACAGCCATCGGCTATGTCACCTCGAGCACCGACGCCATCGTCCCGCAGAGCATGGCAACCCAGCAAAAGATTTTCGCCATGTATACGATTATCCCCGGCCTGTTGGGTATCATCGGGATTATCCCGCTGTTTTTCTACGATCTCGTGGGCGACAAGCAGAAGAAGATCCTCAGCGAGCTGGCGGCCCGCCGCGAGCAGACGGAAAGGCACGAAGAGGAAAAACCGGCCGGTACGGAACCGTTGGCATAACCAGAAAGGCTGGAAATATAAAAATCAGATGGAGGTTGTTTTATGAAACGCATTCGGCAGACAGCGATTTCGCTCGCGCTGGCCCTGTCGCTTCTGATCGGGCTGATGGCTCCCGCAGGCGCGATATTCGAGCAAAAGCCCGAGCCGCTTCAATTTAATGAAGACGGATCGTTCACAATCCTGCAAATTTCTGACACGCAGGATACACAGATCCCCTCACCCAACGTGATGACGCTGATCGAAAAGGCGTTGGATGAATCCCAGCCGGATTTGGTCATCTTCACCGGAGATCAGCTGAAAAACTATGATTCCGATTTCGATGGCGACAATCTGGAGTGCAAGGTCCAGATGGCGATTGATGCAATCGTTCGCCCGGTGGAGCGCCGCGGAATTCCTTTTGCAGTCGTTTATGGGAATCACGACGACGCTATCGCAGTCAGTAAGGAAGACCAGCTCAAAATGTATCAGCGCCACAGCCTGTGCCTGATGCGCGACGATGAGCCGGAGGTTTCCGGTGTGGGCAACTACAATCTTCCAATTCTCAGCAGCGACGGGCAGCGCACCGCTTTTAACCTTTACCTGCTCGATTCCCACGGCGGCGGCGGTTCGACCTATGACTATATCAAGCAGGATCAAATCGACTGGTATATCCGCACAAGCGAGGCGCTGAAAGCGGAAAACGGCGGTGTGCCCGTTCCCTCCATGGAGTTCCAGCACATCCCGCTGCCTGAAATGCAGACCATCGCGGATGAGGGCCTGATTCATTCAGGTGAAAAAAATGAGGGGGTTGCCGGCCCCTCCTATAACAGCGGCTTTTTTGATGCGATGGTTCAGCAGGGCGATGTGATCGCCGCCTTCTGTGGGCACAATCACACCAACACTTATATTGGCACGCTGGATGGCATAGATCTCGGCTTTACGCCGGGTGCGGGATTCAATGAATATGGCGATGGGCTGGAGCGCGGCGTGCGCGTTATTGAGCTTAACGAGCGCGACCTCTCCACCTATGAAACACATTTGCTGACCTTCGCCGGCCTGCTGGGCGACAACCCGATCACCCGCCTGCGCTACCGCCTGTTTACGGTTGGCGAGCTGGATTCCGACAATATCTGGGATATGGTCAAAACGGTCGTCAGCGAAGTGCTTAACGCCATTCTCTACCTGTTCCAAACGAGCGACGGCAACCCCGTGACCATTGTGAAGGAACTCTGCCAATTCTTTGGCGCGGATGTAGGCTATGTGGAGAGACTTCTGCGGTAAAAAGGCCTCCACTCCTCAATATTCAACATAGGGAGGCAGGTAAGCGCTTATGATTGATGCAATTTATCAATTTGACTGGTCTGTTTTCGCATGGGTGCGGGATACTCTGTGGAACCCTGTACTGGATGTCATTATGAAATACATCACCCTGCTGGGCGAGGGCGGCGTGATCTGGATTATCCTTGCCGTCATCCTGCTCTGCACGAAAAAATACCGCAAATGCGGCCTTATGATGGGTGCGGCGCTGATTCTGATGCTGATTATCAATGACGGCATCCTGAAAAACCTGATTGCAAGGCCGCGTCCCTTCAACCTGTTCGACCCGTCGGATCCTACAGCCTTTACCATTTGGAAAGATTTCCCCTACCCTGACATTGTCAGCAGGCCAACAAGCTTCTCTTTCCCCTCGGGCCATACCTCCTCCTCCTTTGCAGCGGCGCTGCCCATGTTGAAGGAGAATAAAAAGATCGGGATCCCCGCCCTGCTTCTTGCATTTTTAATCGGGTTTTCCCGCATTTATGTGCATGTACATTATGCGACGGATGTGATCGTGGGGGCAATCGCGGGCCTGTTCTACGGTTGGATCGGCATTGTACTGGTGAAAAAGCTGGAGCCGGTTGTCAAGCGCCGTTGGGAAGCACACAAGGCGAAAAAGGCAGCGTAAGCGGCAATCCTTTATACAAATGCAAAGAAGGCCTGCGGCAGGTTGCACCAACACTGCCGCAGGCCATATCATTAAGGAGGGATAACAATACTATGATCACGATTGATGCCGGCGGCTTTTTCCTAGTTGAGCCAAGTGAAATATACGCAGAACAAATCAGAGAATATAGGCAAGATTTTCTGGATGTCAATGGTTCGATGGATGGTTGTGGTCCTCTGCGCAAATGTGAGGACCCTGTTGCATATATTAGAGAATGCCAAAAATACTCGGCTCCGGAAACACTCCCTGTTGGATTCGTTATTTCAACTCAGTTTTTATATGTATGCAAGGCGGATTTGCGCGTAATTGGAATGATTCAGGTGCGGCATTCTTTGAATAACTATCTTTCTCAGTATGGCGGGCACATCGGGTATTCGATAAAGCCGGGTGAAAGAAGAAAAGGATATGCAACGTCAATGTTGAACGCTGTTCTTCCATATTGCAGAGAAATTGGCCTGGATAAAATACTCATAACCTGTATTGATAGCAATATAGGAAGCGAGAAAACGATACTTAATAATGGTGGTATTTATGAATCTACCGTATATGAGCCAGGCAAAAACCGCAGCCTGAAGAGATTCTGGATAACCTTATAACAGCAGAAATTAGCACTTTTGAATCATATAAATCCTATAATAGTCAGCGGCAGCAATTTGCTGCTCCATAATATTTTCCGGAATAACTCGGATATTATTAAGAATTGTTGACAATATCCATTTTTCTCGTACGCCTATCGCTAAGTTTAAAGCTTTGGACAATACGAAAGGCCCCGGGAGGCTTCTCCGGGACTCAACACTTTCTGGATCTACTTTTGTGGCTGAAACCTTTCAATAGGCCAGCGGCGGCAAGCTCCGCAAAATCAGATGCCAGATATCAGACGTCAGACTTGGCCGTTCCCTCCAGATCGAAGCGGCCACAAATGAAAATGATAAAATATTCCGCTCAGGCCGCGGAGG
>USBP01000046.1 GCA_900552985.1 uncultured Oscillospiraceae bacterium | reverse complement strand
AGTCGCACGCGGCGGCTTATGCGTATGTCGCCTATCAGACGGCCTGGCTCAAATGCCACTATCCCTGCGAGTTTATGGCGGCGCTGCTGACGAGCGTGCTGGACAGCGCGGCTAAGGTTTCCGGTTATATTGCGGAGTGCAGCAGGCTGCACATCCCGGTTTTGCCGCCGCAGGTAAATGAGAGCGGAGAGGGCTTTACCGTTTCAGAAGGGCGCATTCGTTTCGGCCTGCTGGCCGTGAAAAATCTCGGCCGCGGCTTTATTCAGGGAATCCTGGAGGAGCGGAAAAGGGGCGGTCCCTTTGCCTCTTTTTATTCCTTCTGTAAACGTGTCTATGGCGGGCGGGATTTTAACCGAAGGGCGCTGGAAAGTTTAATCAAATGCGGTGCGCTGGATGGCATCGGCGCAAACCGCCGGCAGATGATGCAGGCGCTTCCTGCTGTTATAGAAACGCTGGAAGCGGATAAAAGGCGCAACATTGACGGCCAGCTTGGCTTTTTTGATATGTCTGCTTCCTTTGGGGAGGATACGGGGCCCGCTCTGCCGCAGGTGGCGGAGTTTCCTGCGGTGGAGAAGCTGCGTATGGAAAAGGAGAGCACAGGGCTTTATCTTTCCGGCCATCCAATGATGGAGTATGAAGAGGCTGCGCGTAAGGCAGGGGCCGACCGGATTTCAGAGCTTCTGGAGGCGGCGCAGGAGTTTTCTGACCGGTATACGGATAATGCCCAGGTGACACTGCTTGGCATCCTTTCCTCCGTCAAAAAAAAGATCACAAAGAGCGATGCTACAATGGCCTTCTTGTCCCTGGAGGATATGTACGGGGCAATTGAGGTGATCGTCTTTCCCCGTATCTTTACTGAAAACGCTGTGAAGCTGCAGGAGGGGAATGTGGTCATGCTCAGCGGACGCCTCAGCCTGCGGGAGGAAGAAGCGCCGAAGGTGATCTGCGATGCCGTGGAGGCCATCGCGGACCCACAGCATGTGCCAATGCATTCGCAGCGTCCGAAGCGAAAGACCGGGATTGCTCCGCAACGGACGGCGAGCGCTCCCGCTGCGTTGGAAAGTGCGCCCGAAAAAGGAAAACGCCGGGGACTGTTTTTGCGTTTCCCATCGAAAGGAGCCGCAGTCAAACAACAGGCGGAGCTGGTGCTGCGCATTTTTGACGGGATGACCCCCCTCTACTATTTTTATTGCGATACAGGGAAATATGAGCTGTGCCCGCCCGGTGAATTTGTAGCCCCAAACGAACCCATGCTGTGTGAGCTGCGGCGAATTCTGGGGGACGGAAATGTCGTCTATCGCCCATAAAAGCTGGGGTTCCCTTATACTTTGACAAATTTTATACAATATTTATCTCGCCACACTTGACATCGTGCGGAAATAAAGTGTACAATATTCCTTGTGTCTATGGGGGATCTCTGTATGCCCTTCAACGCATTCTTTATTGACAAAATGATTTTCTACGATACTGGGGGAAAGGGTTATGAAGACAATTGGCGTATTGACCAGCGGCGGGGACGCGCCCGGTATGAATGCTGCGATCCGTGCGGTTGTACGCACCGGCTGTGAAAGCGGTATGCGTGTGCTTGGCATCCGCCGGGGCTACAGCGGTCTGATCGGCGGCGACCTGGTGGAAATGGATTTGAGAAGCGTTTCAGATATCATTCATCGCGGCGGCACCATGCTTTATACCGCCCGCTGCCCGGAATTTAAAACAGAAGCAGGCATTCAGAAGGCAGTGGATGTCTGCCATGAGAACGGGATCGAGGGGATTGTCGTCATTGGGGGCGACGGTTCCTTCCGTGGCGCACGTGATCTCTCCCTGCATGGGGTTCCGTGCGTAGCGATGCCCGGTACAATTGATAACGACGTTGCCTGCTGCGATTACACCGTGGGCTATGATACCGCCATGAATACCATTATGGAAATGGTAGACCGTATCCGCGATACGACAGAGTCGCATGACCGCTGCAGTGTAGTTGAGGTAATGGGCCGGCGCGCCGGGTATCTGGCGTTGAACGCCGGTATCGCCGTGGGCGCCACCTCCATTTTGATCCCGGAGGTTGCATACGATTTTGAGCGTGATGTAATCGAGAGGATGCGCCGAACACAGAAAACGGGCAAAAAGCATTTTATTATCATTGTGGCAGAGGGCATCGGCGGTGTAGATGAGATGGCCAAACGCATTGAGGAGGCCACCGGTGTGGAAAGCCGCGCAACCGTTCTGGGTCATGTACAGCGCGGAGGTTCTCCCACGGTGCGCGATCGCGTTGTCGCCAGTCAAATGGGTAATTACTGCGTCCGCCTGTTGGAGAAGGGGATCGGCAACCGTGTGGTAGCCATGCAGAAGGAACAGGTTGTCGATTTTGATATTTATGAGGCCTTGAATATGAAAAAATCCATTGACCTGGATCTGTACCGGATCGCGCACGAGATCTCGATCTGAATTGGGTGTAACACTGTGGGCCAGGATTTCCCAAACGGGGATCCTGGCCTTTTCTGTAAGTCATATGCAAGCATGAGGCGGCTTATAGTTTTGCCAGAGGGGATTTGCTGCTGAGGCTGCCGGCTTGCAGGAAGCGGTTTGGCTGAGGCATACTAATTTTATTACAGTCGAGGAGGATACAAAGGCATGGGAGAATATCTGAGTGCGCCGCTGCCGCGCGCCGCATCGCCTGAAGAGGCCGGCGTATCTTCTGCCGAGCTTTTACGTTTTGTAGAAGATTTAAAACAAAGCGGCATTGAAAATCATAGCTATATGGTCTTGCGTGGCGGCCGGGTAGCGGCGCAGGCATTTCATGCGCCCTTTGCGCCGGATATTCCCCACCCGATGTATTCCGTGAGCAAGACCGTAACTGCTACTGCGGTCGGATTTGCCATTGAGGAGGGGCTTTTCACGCTGCAAACACGGCTGGTAGAGCTTTTTCCGGAGTATATGCCGGCTTCACCGGAGGACCCGCTCTGGGAACTCACAATTTTCCATCTGGTAGCCATGCAGAGTGGCAAAGAGGCAAACTTCCTGGATCCCAAGGAAAAAGGGGATTGGGTGGCGCGTTTTTTTGCCTCTGAATGGGATAGCAGGCCCGGGCAGTGGAAGTATGTGAATGAGAATATTTATATGCTTTGCGCGGCGATCCATCGGGTAACGGGGGCGAGCGTGACACGCTTTCTGCTCCCCCGTCTGTACCAGCCCTTGGGGATTGCTACGCCCTTCTGGGAGACGGATGAAAACAGAGTAGAGGCGGGAGGCTGGGGCCTTTGGTTGAAAACAGAAGACCTGGCCAAAATAATGCTCTGCTATGCGCAGGGAGGCGTTTATGCGGGTAAACAGGTGATTCCCGCCGCCTGGGTACAAATGGCCACGCAGAAGCAGACGGACAACTCCTCCAGCCAGGGGACGGATACAAGTGCAGGCTATGGATTTGGCCTGTGGCGCTGCAAAGGGGAGGAGCACGCCTACCGTGCGGACGGATTATTTTCTCAGTTCGGTATTGTATTTGAGGATTATGATGCAGTGCTCGTGATGACCAATGCGGCCCTTGATGAGCAGGCCGTTCTGGATTGCGTTTGGCGGCATTTCCCCGCCGCGTTTCAGGTGCAGGCCGCAGAGCGGCCAGTTGCACAGGCGCAGGAGGAACTGGAGCATCCATTTCCTCTGGATGTCGTGCCGGTCGGTATCCGCAGCCGGCTGGAGGATCGGGTGGAACAGAGCATCATCCGCGTCAAGCGCCGCCGCTCGCTAAATTTAATCCATTTTCCACCAAGTATCCTGCCTATTGCCGCTACGTATCTGAAGCGGGATAAGGCTGGGAATTTTGACCAGATTCGCTTTGCCTTTAGCGTAGATAAATGCACAATGACCTGGACGGAAGGGGATGAAACCAACACCGTCACCTGTGGTATGGACGGCCACCAGCGCTATGGCAGAATTGTGCTGGGCGGCATTACCTATACCGTTTGCGCCAGCGCGGCATGGCTGGATGAAAAAACGCTGGAGGTGTGGATTCGGCCTCTGGAAACGGTTGCAAAGCGCACGCTGGTGTTTCGTTTTGACGCGTTTCGTGTACACATTCGGCCGGGGAGTGTGCCTACCATTCGGGAAATGGCGGGGGAGATGGCGATGATGGCAACACGGCTGCTTCACTTTCGCCCATTTGCGATGGCGTCAAAGCTGGTTCTGCGCGCAGCCTATCCCTTTTTGGAGCCTCATATGCACGGCGTGCTGGTGCCCCGTGAGTTGGCAGACGTTGTGCAATATAAGAAAAAACAGCTGGAGGAGGCTCTGGCCGCCATGGAGGAAAGGCAACAGGAAAAATGAGCGAGACGGCTAGCCCGGCCGGCATGAGGTAAGCTTATCGCAAAATATGTGGGCGAACGGCAGGCCGGATATTAGGAGAACACTTGAATCCGGGCCGTTAAGAAAAGCAGTATCTGTGCACGGGGTATCCATCGGTTTTCAGCACCGTGGCCGCGTCCCTGGCGGTGTTATTTCCCTGTTTTCCGTACCGCATGTGTGGATTGAACTTTATAAAATATAAAAAATACCGGGAAAAACTTGGGATCGTTCTTCTCGGTATTTATTCTTTTAAGGCTTTCTAAATAACTGCCCTATCAGGTGCTGCCTTTTCTTTCATTTTACAGATATGGTTGATTATTTCTTTGTTTTCTTCGTGCTTTTTGCAGCAGCTTTCGGCGCTGTTTTGGAAGTGTCAGCCTCCTTTTTCACAGCCGTCGCGGGTTTGCTGCTGATTGTCTTTTCGGCTATAGAGGGCTCTTCCGCCTTCTTTACAGCCGCTTTACCAGATGGAGCGGGCTTTGTCTCTGCCGCCGCAGTTTTCCGCGCGGTGGGTTTGGAGGCCGCCGCCTGTTGCGCCTCCTCTTTTTGAGCCGGTTTTGCAGGTGCGTCGGCCTTTTTCGCTGCGCGCGGCTTACGCGCAGGCTTGGGGGCGTTTAATGCATGCAGTTCCCACTTTTGATTATCGCCGTCGAGATCCTCCCAGATTTGAAGCCGCGCATCGTCGAGCATAGAAATATCGACGATATCCAGGCACTTTCCGGAGAGGGCGGATTTGATTTTGCAGCAGCCGTCCTGTGTCTGCTCAATTTTCCAGCACTGGGATGCAACGGCGAGATCTTCCCACTGATGCAACTGCGCGCCGTCATTTTCGCCGGCCAGAATGATGTCCATCGCCTTGCCGGTCGCTTTGGAGAGCAGGCGGTAGGCGCCGCCAGCAGCCTCTAACAGCTTCCACTGCTGGTTTTCTGCCCCTGTTGGGGAAAACATACGGATGTCGGTATCTCCGCACGCGGTAATCGCTTTTCCACTGAGCTTTGAGGTGATCGTATAATCGGCGGCAGTGTCAAACAGGCCGCCCTTCTTTGTTGTTTTGCCTGCCATGTAAAACGCTCCTTTTGAAATGGATTTAAGGCATTCCCATGCGCTGCGGGGACAAGAGAAAGCCGCTCAGCATAAGGGCTGAACGGCTTTTATTATAGCACAGATTTAGAAAATGTCAAATAATTCCAATTATATACAGTTATTTGAGAAAAGAAATAAAAAAATCGTGAATTGCGCACAAAAAACAGGTTTCAAAGCGATAAGCAGGCGCTTTATGGATTTACCACATGGATTGCTTCGCCGTTGCAGAAGGCCCTCAGATTTTCCTCGCAGATGCGCAGCAGCCGTTCACGGGTTTCAAAGCCAGCCCATGCAATATGCGGCGTGATCAGGCAGTTTTGAGCAGCCAGTAATGGGTTGTCGGGCCGTGGCGGTTCCGTCGAGAGCACGTCCACGCCCGCTCCTGCCAGCGCCCCTGTATTGAGCGCCTGGGCCAGGGCCGTTTCGTCCACAACCGGTCCGCGGGAAGTGTTAATCAGATAAGCGGAGCGCTTCATCTTTTTTAGAAACGCCGCATTGACCATCTTTTCCGTCTGTGGGGTCAGCGGGCAGTGCAATGTGACAAAATCAGACTGCACGAGCACCTCGTCCAGAGGGGCCCAGGCGAAGCGCGGGCCCAAGTCGAGCCCTTTCGGATGCGGCGTGCAGGCAAGGCATCGCATCCCGAAGGCGAGCGCTATCTCCGCCACCCTCCGGCCAATCCTGCCAAAACCAATGATGCCGAGCGTTTTTCCACTCAGCTCTGTTAAATTGGTTTTCCAGAAGCAAAAATCCGGGCAGTTTACCCATTCCCCGGCCTGAACCGCAGCATTGTGTTGGGGAACCGCGTTGCAAAACGCCAGAATAAAGGCGAACACAAGCTGTGCGACAGCATCGGTGCTATAAGCCGGGATGTTGGAAACGGGGATGCCGCGCTCCCGTGCATAATCACAGTCAATTACATTGTAGCCGGTGGAGAGCAGCTCGATAAACCGCAGCTCAGGCAGCTGGCTGAGAATTTCCCGGTCGAGCACGACTTTATTGGTCAACACAATTTCCGCCTCCCGCGCCCGTTCCACCGTCTGTGCGCGCGGTGTGCGGTCATAAACCGTATAGTCCCCGAATTGCTGCAAAAATTCCCAGCTCAGATCGCCGGGATTTGTCGTATATCCATCCAACACTACAATTTTCATATAGAAACGCCTCCTGTTGACCACCTGAGAAATCGGGCGGTTTTTCATGCATACTTCTTCCCGGCAGAGCGCGTGAATATAATCCCAAAGGGAGGTGATCCGCCGTATGAATTGCCGGATAACGGATTTACGGTCGAAAGAGGTGATTTGCGTAAAGGACGGCTGCCGGTTGGGCAACGTTTGCGATGTGGAGATTGATACCTGCACCGGTCAGCTCTGCGCCATTATCGTTTATGGCCGCACAAGGTGGTGTGGTCTGGGCGGCCGTGAAAATGATATTTGTATCCCCTGGAAGGATATCCAGGTGATAGGGGAGGAGACGATCCTCGTCTGCTGCGAGCGTCCCACTCCGGAGCCGCGAAAACGGAAACGGGGCGCCTTTGACGGACTGTTTGATTAAGGAGGGCGGCTCCCCACCTGCAACACCGGTCAGTCCTTCTGGTCTGGCCGGTATTTTTCACACACCTCCTGCATTTTGCCGCAGCTGAGCCGCCCCTCCGGGCAGCGGCCGGTAACATAGCAGCGGCCCATAGGCCCAAAACAGCTCCGGTTCTTTTTCCCGCAGAAGGCGCAGCATTTCATCTGCATAGATGCGGATTTCCCACTGTGCCCGGTTACAGGTGCGCAGGCGCAAAAACAGCAGCAGCTCGCGTGCGTTCATCGTTGTCACCACGTCGAGCGTGTTCCCGCTGAGCAGGAGGTAGATAAGCGTTTCCTCTGTAAAAGCGCCGCGCAGCTTCTGATACAGAGCGGCATTGCGATGAAAAGCCGCTTCATAACGGGCAAGGCACTCCGGCGACCGGCGCACGGAGGGGGGGATGATTTTTTGCGTCCGATCCGTTTTGGTCAAATCCGGGATCATCACAGATTGCATCCGATGCCGGACGATATGCGTAACGCAGGGGAGCGATACGCCGTTGAGGCGGAAGGTGAAGCTGGCATTCTCCAGCGCCCTGGGCCGTGCGCAGCCAATTACACGGCGGAGCGCTTCCTGGCGGATCTGCTGGCTTTTCATCAGGCGGTTAATCTCCTCCCCAGGCAGTTGGGTTTCCTGAATAAAGGCTGTGCGCGCCACGCATTCCGCCGCCTGCGGCGTTGCCGCCAGAAGCTCGACAAAGGGCCGGCTTTGTGGGAATACGGAGCCGGTCGTCAGATCAGAAAGCCCGGCAAGATCAGGAGAATCGGGAGAGGACGCCTGTTCTACTGATGCAAAAACACCGGGGGCGACTTTCTGAGCCTGTTCCAGAAGCTGACGCCCAAGCGCCGCAAGCTCCGGGAAGCGGCTGCCGCGGCCATAAAGCATGGCGCGCAGCACATGCAGCAGCTCGCGCCCGTTGAGCGTGCAATAAAAGTTGCTGCAAAAACAGTAAGGCAGCACAAACCTTGCGTCCTCCTTGGGCACGTCGTGCTCAAGGAGGTATTGGTAATCGGTGAACAGATCGTTCATATGCGCGATATAAGCTTCGCGCGCATCGCCGTCCAGCTCCTCCGGTAAATAATAACCGGCTGTGCTGAAGTCGACATAGCGGCGGGATTTCACCGTAAAAGAGGCAAGGCGGAATTCGATCATAAACTGCTCCACCATTACGGATACGTTTTGAAAGGCGATATGGAAGCAAACGTGTTCCACCGTGGAGGTGTGTCCGGAACGGGTAACTTTTTGGATGAGCAGGCTGTTTTTTGCTTCATCCTGCGAATGGTTCCATATGTCAACGGCGTCGCCGGGCTGTGTAGAGATCCGGCCGCTGGCAGCGCAAAGCTTTTCTCCATCCCGGGTCATGCTTAAAATGACAGCCTGTGGCTGTAAATGCTTGTTCGCCATCAAAAGGCCTCCTTTGGGTGATCAATCTATGGTATCTTATCATATTTTGCTGCGCCATGCAAACAATTCGCACGGTATGCGCGCCGTCCGTGCATGGAAAATATGCTTCGGATATTGTCAAACAGAGATGGGGTGGTATAATAACCTCACGAAACAGCAGCCAAATCAAAGATTTGGGCTGT
>USBP01000045.1 GCA_900552985.1 uncultured Oscillospiraceae bacterium | reverse complement strand
AATGACAAGCTCCATTCTGCGGCGGCATTTTAAAACGGAGGCAATTTTTGCCCGGAAAAAGCCGGGAGATCTCCGCTGTGTTTATGCGATACTGGGACTGGAGGTGAAACAGATGGAGATGCTTGAGCATTGGAATGCTGCCATTGCATATATTGAGCGGAATCTGTGCACAGAGTGCGACCCCGGCAGGGCAGCGGCAGGCATTGCGTGTGTGACAGAGGATAGCTTTCTGCGGTTTTTCAGCTATATGACCGGTATGACGCTGAGCCAATATATACGGCGGCGCCGCCTGACCCTTGCGGCGCAGGAGCTGAGGGAGAGCACGCTTCGCGTAATTGACATAGCGGTCAAATACGGCTACGACAGCGCAGATGCCTTTTCCAGAGCGTTTGCAAAGCAGCATGGGGCCACGCCCGCAGCTTATCGCAAAAACGGCGGCTGGCTGAAAGTATATCCCCCCGTTTCGTTCCACATTACGGTGAAAGGGGCAGTGGAAATGGATTGCAGAATGATGGAGAGCCCTGGAATAGAGGTCTTTGGAGTGTCAAAGCGGTTTGACGGGCAGGGTTATCCAACGAGGGAAGCGCTCCGCCACATCATGTGGGACCGAGATTGTGAGAATGTGCCAGGGCAAATTTGCGAGGGCGAATGGAATCAACCCGGGAACACGGCCTATGACGGCGTGTGGTACGGCATATGGCGGGATGGAAACTACATGATTGCCCGCGAAAAACAGGAGACGCAAAACAGACGGATGGAAAGCCAGCGCTTACCGGCAGGTACCTATGCGGCGTTTCGGACAAAGCGCGGCGGGCTTGCGTGGGAGGAATTCCCCAAGCTGTTTGCATTGGCGTTTGATTCCTGGCTGCCCTCCTCGGGCTACCGGCAAAAAGGAGATTTGGCCATAGAGGTGCTGCACCTGTGGACGGATCGCAGCCTGCGCCAGGCGAACAGGTATTATGAGCTTTGGGTGCCGGTTGAAAAACTTCCGTGAAGAAATGCCTTGCCGCCAGAAGGAGAAAGGCACTTGTCACCGTAGGATGGAACGCTCCATTCTGCGGTGTTTTTATATGGTGAAAGCAGAGCCAAAATAATTTGCAAAGTATACTTGACAAAAAATGCAAAGCAAGCTATACTAAATTTGCAAAGCTAACTTTACATTAAAAGGAGGCAGAGGGTTTGGAAAATCATATCGCTGCACTCCGTAAGGAGCGCAGGCTCTCTCAGGAGGAGCTTGCGCAGGCGGTCGGCGTATCGCGGCAGACGATCACCTCCCTGGAGGTGGGGAAGTATACCGCCTCCCTCCCGCTGGCGTTTCGGCTGGCACGCTATTTTGGATGTGCGATTGAGGATTTATTTATTTTTGAGGAGGAATGAAGCTATGGAAAGAATCAACACGAACCATCTGAAGAAATATAGAAAAACAATGATCTTCAGGGGAATCCTCCTATGGATTCCGTCGATTCTCTCCGCTGTGAGCATGCTGCTCTTCCGGTTCGCATGGAGCCCATTTTTCCAGCGCCCCTTGAGTGATTTCGGCAGCGGGTTTCAGGCGGGCATGGTGCTGTCGCTGTTAGTGCTCAGCCTGGTCTCTTTCATCAGCACAATTCGCACCTGCCGCAACCCGGAAAAGCTCAAAAAGGCTTATGTGGAGGAGATGGATGAGCGCACGCAGCTGATCAGCCGAAAAGCGTTTTCCGCCGTCGGCTGGGCGTTTTTCCTGGTGCTTCCGCCTGCGCTTCTGACAGCGATGTTTTTTAGCAGCACCGTTGGCCTGACGCTTTTGGCCGTTTTGCTCTTTTTCCTCGCTGTTTTGCTGGTTTCGCTTGTCTATCACAGGCGCAGGCTATGATCAAAATGGCAGGAGAAAAGGCTTGACGGCGGGAACAAAGTTTTCTATACTGAACCCATTGAAAAATAATTCTATTAAGGCGGTTCCAAGCTGCCTGTGAAAGGAGTGATTCCATGCGGCTGACAGCCGAAAACATTACAAAAAGCTTTGGAGAAAAGCAGGTGCTTAAGGGCATCAATCTGAACGTCGAGAGCGGGCGCGCCCTTGGCCTGCTCGGGCGCAACGGCGCAGGGAAAACGACGATGATCCGCATTATCATGCAGGTTTTCCACGCCGACAGCGGCCGGGTGCTGCTCGATGGTAAGCCCCTGGATACCAACCGGGTCAGAATCGGCTACCTGCCGGAGGAACGCGGTCTATACCCCAAAAAGGTGATTTTGGAGCAGCTGCTTTATTTTGCGGCGCTGCAGGGCGTACCGGCCCGCCAGGCAAAAAAGGAGGCGCTGCGTTTGCTCGACCGGCTCGGCATGGGCGAATATGCAAACAAAAAGCTGGATACGCTCTCCAAGGGCAACCAGCAGAAGATCCAGCTGGTTGCAACACTCATCTGCGATCCGCAGATTGTCATTCTCGACGAGCCTTTTTCCGGCCTCGACCCTGTGAACGCAATGCTTTTGGAGGAGCTGGTGAAAGAATGCATCAGGCAAGGGAAGCTTGTATTCTTTTCCAGCCATCAGATGAATTATGTGGAGGAATTCTGCAACGAGATTGCAATCCTCAATCAGGGGAAGATCGTTCTCTCCGGCAATATCCGTGAGATCAAGCGCGGTTATGAACGAAACCAGCTGGTGATCTCTACCCAGCAGCTGGAGAACGTGCAGCGGTGGGCAGAGCAGCTGCCGGCGGAGCTGGTGGAGAGCGCAGAGCTGAAGGAGGGCGAGCTGAGGGTGACCCTTGCAAACGCCAGCCGGAAGGATGCCTTTTTGACCGCGTTGACGGGCCAGGGTTTTGATATCGACGGCTTCCGTGTTTATGAGCCCTCCCTCAACGATATCTTTGTCAGCTACACGGGGGGAGCGGTATGAAGCAGTTTTTTACGGTATTCCGGTTTGAATTCAAAAACTATGCCAAAAACAAGGTTTTTATCGCCATCACGCTTCTGGCGATTCTTCTGCTGGCTGGTGTGCTGTTTTTCCCGCGTTTGAAGGAGGCCTTTGGCGCAGACGCGCAGGCAGAGCAGCCCGGCCAGGAGCGCGAGCTGGTAGCGCTGGCGGACGCTTCGGGTGCAGACGCGCAGGCGAGCCTCGCCTTCTTCTCCTCCGCCCTCCCGCAGTACGACTGGGAGCTGGCGGATGCGGATGTGGATACGCTGAAAGCGAAGGTTGAGGCAGGCTCCTACCGCTTTGCCCTGCTTTTACAATCCCCGCTGAACTATCAGTATATCGTAAGTAACCTCAGCATGACGGATACCGTCTCCCTCACGCTTGACGAGCTGATCGTCTCGAAATACCGGGCGGATACGATGCAGCAGCTCGGCCTCACGGCGCAGCAATCGCAGCAGCTGCTTTCCGCAAAGGCCGAGGGTGAGACGATCACCACCGGCAAAGATCAGATGAAGAGTTATTTTTATACCTTCATCCTTATGTTCGCCCTGTATATGACCATCCTGATGTATGGCCAGTTTGTAGCGTCGAGCGTGGTGACCGAAAAAAGCTCTAAGGCCATGGAGCTGCTGATCACTTCTGCGAAGCCGAGCAGCCTGATGTTCGGCAAGGTGGTCGGCACAGGGCTTGCGGGGCTTGTGCAGCTCGTGCTGATTGTGGGCTCCGCCTTCCTGTTCTTTAACCTGAACCGCAGCTATTGGGACAGCGGCTCGGTGATTACCTCCTTGTTTGATATGCCGCTTGAGCTGGTGCTCTATACGCTCCTGTTCTTTGTAACAGGGTATTTCCTCTATGCGTTCCTCTTTGGCGCGCTTGCATCGCTTGCCAGCCGGATGGAGGATGTCAACACCCTGGTTATGCCGGTGATGCTTGTCTTTGTCGCCTCCTTCATGGCCACGCTCTTCTCCATGGTCAGCGGGAATGTCGACAGCACGCTGATGAAGGCGCTCTCCTTTGTGCCGTTCACCTCGCCGATGGCCATGTTTGCCCGCATTGCGATGAGCGAGGTGGCCGTCGTTCAGATTATCCTTTCCATTGTGATCCTGATCGCCTCGATCATTGGCGTCGGCTTCCTCGCGGCGGGGATTTACCGCGTGGGTGTGCTGATGTATGGCAAGCCGCCGAAGTTAAAGGAGCTTGCGCGGATTTTGCGCGGCGCAAAAGGATAAAAAGCAACCTGCCTTCCTTGGCGCAAGGCTTTTGCGGCGAACGCTCCCTTTCGCCAGTCGGCTGTATTGAAAGATTTATATCCCGGCAAAGCAGAGCGGCTTTTTGCTTTGCCGGGATTTTTATGCACAAAGGTCGTCCCCCCGGCAATCGCCTACAAAAAAGAAGCGATTTGCAGCTTCGCTTTTGGGGATTCTAATTCTTGTGGAAGCGCAATCGCCTATGCTAAACTATACTGGGGGAAGAGATGGGTTTTTCTCTCCCCATGAAGCGTGCCTGTCTGAAAAAGCCGCTTCCTTTGGAAAAGGAGATGTTCTCGATGAGAAAGACAAAGATCGTCTGCACCATGGGCCCTGCCACAGAGGATGACAAGGTCCTGCGGGAGTTGATGCGCGCCGGTATGGCGGTTGCCCGTTTTAATTTTTCCCATGGGACGCACGACATGCATAAAAAAATGCTCGAGCGCGTCGTCCGGCTGCGGGAGGAGCTGGATCTTCCGGTAGCCACGATGCTGGACACCAAGGGCCCGGAGATCCGTCTGGGCACATTTAAAAACGGCCGGGTTATGCTGAAAAAGGGCACGGCGTTCACGCTGCGCACAAAGCCCGTGGAGGGGGATGAAACCCAGGCTTCCATCAGTTTCCCGGAGCTTGCGAATGATGTGCAGGAGGGCTCCACAATCCTGCTGGATGACGGGCTGATTGAGCTGACTGTCCGCAATATCCGGGAGGGCGATATTGTCTGCCGTGTGCAGAACGACGGCATGATTTCTGACCATAAAGGGGTAAACGTGCCGAACGCACACCTTTCCATGCCGTTTATCAGCGACCGCGACCGGGAGGATATCATCTTCGGCATTCAAAACGGCTTTGATTTTATCGCGGCTTCCTTTGTGCGCACCGCCGCCGATGTGCTGGAGATCCGAAAGATATTTGATGAATTTAACTGCCATGGGATCAACATCATTGCGAAGATTGAGAATCAGGAGGGTGTGGAAAATATTGACCAGATCCTGCGCGTGTCGGATGGGATTATGGTGGCGCGCGGCGATATGGGGGTTGAAATCCCGCTGGAGGATGTACCCGTTCTGCAAAAAATGATTATCAAAAAGGTCTATAACGCCGGCAAGCAGGTGATTACGGCGACCCAGATGCTGGAATCCATGATTAAAAACCCACGCCCGACCCGCGCAGAAGCGACCGATGTTGCCAACGCCATTTATGACGGCACGAGTGCGATCATGCTCTCCGGCGAGACGGCGGCCGGCCAATATCCGGTGGAAGCGGTGCGCACGATGGCACGCATTGCGGAGCGCACAGAACGGGATATTGATTATATTAAGCGCTTTAAGATGCGGGAGGTGGAGGCAAACCCCGATGTGACGACGGCGATCTCTCATGCCACCTGCACAACCGCGCATGATCTTGGCGCGGCGGCGATCATCACCGTTACAAAATCCGGCAAAACGGCGCGCATGATCTCCAAATTCCGCCCAAGCTGCCCGATCATTGGCTTCAGCACGGAGGCGCGTGTCTGCCGCCAGCTCAATCTTTCCTGGGGCGTTACGCCTTTGCTGATTGAAGAGAAAGCCTCTACAGACGAGCTGTTTAACCAGGCCGTCGATTCTGCGGAATATGCCGGCCTTGTCAAAAGCGGAGAGCTGGTTGCCATCACAGCGGGCGTGCCGCTTGGCATTTCCGGCACAACCAATATGATGAAGGTGCATGTGGTGGGCCATATTTTGGCCACCGGCCGCGGCGTGACCAAGAAAAAGGCCTGCGCGCGCCTGTGCGTCTGTGCAAACGCGCAGCAGGCACAGACGGAATTCCGGGATGGGGATATCCTGGTGGTTGACCAGACGACCAATGACATGCTTCCATTGCTCAAGCGTGCGGGCGGGATCATTGCACAGCAGGATGGGATGAATTCTCATGCAGCGATTGTCGGCCTGAGCCTGGATATCCCGGTGATTATCGGCGCCCAGAATGCGACGAATGTCCTGCGCACAGGCGCGGTAGTTACGCTTGATGCGGAGCGCGGCGTAGTGCTCAGCAGCAGCGCGGTCTGATTGCTGCGAAACGCTCGATTTTGCGCGGGCTATCATGCGCAGGGAGGCGCGGTATGGCTTTTCATTTTTTTGCAATGGTTTCCCGGATGAAATATATTGACCGCTGGGCGCTCATGCGCAACACGCGGCAGGAGAATTTAACGGAGCATTCCTGCGAGGTTGCCGTGATCGCGCATGCGCTTGCAGTTTTGCGCAACCGGCGCTTCGGCGGGCAGGTAGACGCTGCCCGTGCCGCGCTGCTGGCATTGTATCACGACCTGCCGGAAACGCTGACGGGTGATTTGCCCACGCCGGTGAAATACCACAGCCCGGCGCTGCGCGCTGCCTATCGCGCCGTGGAGGATTCCGCCTGCGGCAGGCTGATGGAGATGCTCCCGGCAGATCTCCGGCCGGATTATGAGGCGCTGTTTTTTTTCGATGAGAAGGATGAGCAGCTCTGGAGGCTTGTGAAAGCGGCGGATAAAATCAGCGCATTGGTCAAGTGCATGGAGGAAGAGAAGGCGGGCAACCGGGAGTTTGCCCGGGCGAAAGCCTCCCTCTTCAGCACGCTGCACGCCATGCAGCTGCCGGAGGTGGAGTGCTTTTTAGAGGAGTTTCTCCCCAGCTATGCACTCACCCTGGATGAGTTGGGCTAGGCCGGTGAACGCTGCCGCCCTGTCGTGCGCGTGCAGGGGCGGCGATTGGATGGGTTCGCCTTGACATTTTAAGGCCTTTCCGCTATGATTTTACGAAGAAAAGGAAAGAATCTGGAAGGGGCATCAACATGCTTTCAAACACGGAAAAGACGATGGAAAAGGTTGTCGCGCTCTGCAAAGCACGGGGCTTTGTTTACCCTGGCAGCGAAATTTATGGCGGCCTGTCGAACACTTGGGATTATGGCCCTCTGGGCGTGGAATTTAAAAATAATGTCAAACGCGCCTGGTGGAAAAAGTTTGTGCAGGAGAATCCTTATAATGTCGGCTTGGATTCTGCAATCCTGATGAACCCGATGACCTGGGTTGCATCCGGCCATGTGGGCGGGTTTTCTGACCCGCTGATGGATTGCAAGGCCTGTAAAACGCGCCACCGTGCGGATAAGCTGATTGAGGATACGGGCGTCAATCCTGCGGGCTGGAGCTTTGAGCAGATGTCCGATTATATCAGGGAGCACAAGATCGTCTGCCCGGAGTGCGGCGCATGTGATTTCACCGATATCCGCAAGTTTAACCTGATGTTTAAAACGTTCCAGGGTGTAACGGAGGATGCGAAAAACGAGCTTTACCTCCGCCCGGAAACGGCGCAGGGCATCTTCGTTAACTTCCCGAATATTCAGCGTACAACCCGTAGGAAGATTCCCTTCGGCGTCTGCCAGATCGGCAAATCCTTCCGCAATGAGATTACGCCCGGCAACTTCACCTTCCGTACACGGGAATTTGAGCAGATGGAGCTGGAGTTTTTCTGCAAACCGGGCACAGAGCTTGAGTGGTTCTCCTATTGGAAGGATTATTGCCACAAATGGCTGCTCTCGCTTGGCATGCGGGATGAAAACCTTCGCCTGCGCGACCATGAGCAGGAGGAGCTTTCCCACTACTCCAACGCGACGACGGATTTTGAATACCTCTTCCCCTTCGGCTGGGGCGAGCTGTGGGGCGTTGCGAGCCGGACAAATTTTGACCTGACGCAGCATCAGAACACCTCCGGCAAGAGCCTGGAGTATTTTGATCAGACGACGAATGAGAAATATTTGCCCTATGTCATTGAGCCCTCCCTCGGTGCGGACCGGGTGGCGCTCGCCTTCCTGTGCGATGCTTATGATGAAGAGGTCGTGGATGCGGAGAAGAACGACACCCGCGTCGTGCTGCACCTGCACCCGGCGCTTGCTCCGATGAAAGCGGCAGTGCTTCCCCTCTCCAAAAAGCTCAGCGAGGGCGCGATGAAGGTGCATGATCTGCTCGCAAAGCATTTTATGGTGGAATATGATGACGCCGGTTCAATTGGCAAGCGTTACCGCAGGCAGGATGAAATCGGCACGCCAATGTGCGTGACCTATGATTTCGACAGCGAAACGGATGGCTGCGTCACCGTGCGTGACCGCGACTCTATGCAGCAGGTTCGTCTGCCGGTGGACGGGCTGGTTGCCTATATTGAGGAGAAGCTCGCGTTTTAAACAAAGCGTGGGCAAAAAGAGAGAGCCTGATTCTTCAGCGAAGAATCAGGCTCTTAGTTTGCCGCTTGGGTTCCTTCATATTGAAGGCCTAACATCTGAACTCTAACTTCAACCAGGCAGGAAGGTTCGCTTTTTGCCCTTCGGGCCAAAAAGTCCCCTCACGTGCACGCAATGGGTGGCATCTAATGCCGCCTGGGCCTATCGTTACGTTTGGGGCCCTGAACGACTTACAGGCTCCGGGAAAAACCTTTCGGGGCCTTCAGTCTCGCTTTGAGGATG
>USBP01000044.1 GCA_900552985.1 uncultured Oscillospiraceae bacterium | reverse complement strand
CACACTGACCTGTTCCATTGCGGCATAGAGCTCTTCCTGCTGCTCCTGCGGAAGGGCGTCGATTGCGCCGCTTGCCTGTGCCTGCTCAAAAATTGGAATCACATCCCGGCGCAGATATTTGGTGTTGCGCGTCCCGTTAAACTGCGGGAAATGCTCCGGGTCGCTATGTACGCTCATTGGCTCCTCACTCAGCAGCAGCGTGGCGGCCAGCTTCAGCGCCGCGTCGTTCCCGGCAATCCCCTCGTGATCCTGCTGGTAATAATACCAGGTCTGCTCCGGCAAAACGCCGGCAGAGGCGTCAATCGTGCGGTCGGGAGAGATATGGTTATGCGTTGGATCTGTGCAGAAAGCGCCGGTCTGCGTATAATCCGCCGGGAAGGTTTCGCCGAGCGGGGCGCTTTTCGCGTGCATGGAGGTGGAATAGATCTCGATAATTTCATCGGTTGACAGAGTGGGCGTAGAGCCTACCAGCCCAAAATAGGGATAGTTGACCGCGCCGAACGGCATTCCATAGCCGCAAAGGTTATAAATCTCAACGCCGCGGGATACCTGCCGGGGCACCTCTGTCTCCATTTGCTTCTGTGCTTCATAATACCGGTCCGTTTTTGCGCGCAGAGCAGCGTGCGCCTCATCGCTGAGGTATTGCTCGCGCAAAGCAGGATATTCGCGGCTGGGTACAAGCGCCCACATGGAGGGGCAGTTGACAATGAGTGTGTCCATCACCTTGGAAAGCGCTTTGTCCAGAAGGTCGTAGATCACCTGCTTGGGAATAATCCGAACCAGAATGTTGACCAGATAACTCAATGGTTCATCCTCACCGATCAGGTTCGGGAAGAGATCGGTATAAAGGTATTCATCCGTAATGATATTGCTGCCCTTGAGCAGATCGCTGACAATGGAAGAGCCGTCAAGTGCTGCTACCGCATTTACCACTTTATGAATGTCCGTTGTCTCCGGATAGGCGTTGAAATAGGCGGTGGCAACTGTACCGCCCAGGCTCACGGCAAGCAGATTTACCTGGTCATGACCTGTTTGTTCCTTTACCATCTGGATGTAATCGTTGAGATCCTTCGCGGCCTCAAAAGGCTCCCCAAAGGCGTTAAAGGTGAAGAAATAGACGTGATCCTCGCCCATCACTTCCGTCAGCGGCTCGACGGGCACCATACGGTAGAAATAATCCCTATCCTCCTGTGAGCAGTCAGCAAAGGATTGGTAGTACCGCACGGTTTCAATTTTGTTTTTGAGTGTGCCATCCGGGTTTGTCTGGTTGACAGAGAGCATTTCGGCCAGCACGTCGGAGGCTTTATCGGTAAACCCATTATCCTTTTGTGTAATTAACATTTTAACTAACGGAAGCGCCAACTCCTTGATCAGCTCGTTGACGTTGAAATACAACGGCCAGGAAGTGATTTCATTACCCTGCGCATCGACGGCGTGGTTTCCCTCCTCATCCAGCAAAAACGCACGGGATTGGCCGATCCCAGGCAGGATAATTGTGGGGCAGTAGGGGCAATCGCCATTGCACCCATCCTCGTGCGCAGCCTCTTTTGCCGAGGCGGTGCTGGTCGGTTCTGATGCAGTCGCTGTCAGCTCCTGAACGGCCTGCTCGATGGTTGCCGCCTGATGCGGCACGGAGTTGACCGCCGTTTCAAGTGAAGATTCCTGCTGCGGAGAGGCAATGCTTCCCGAGCCGGTGAGCGCCATAGGAAGCAGCAAAAGCAGTGAAAGCAGTACCGCAGTCCATTTTTTCCATTTTGAAATCAAGTTTAGTTCCTCCTTTTATAGTTCTGTATAATAGACAAAAAGGCGATATCCCTGTTTACAACGACGATTTTATCACAAATATTTAAATAATACAATAGGATTTATAAACCAAAAAGCAAAAATCAGTATGCTTTATATGACAGAAAAAATAAAAATTCAGCAGGGAAGTTAGGCAAAATTTATATTTCATGCCCGTAATCCCTTGACTTTTTAAAAAGCAATAGTAATATGAATTTATAAATAGTAAGCTTGAAGATGAAAGGGGAACTCGCACAATGAAAACACGCAAATTAGGCAAAGCGGGCTTTAGCCTGCTGTTGGCTTTGGTTTTTCTGCTGGTTCCAGCGGCGCCTGCTGCCGTAGCCGCTGGAAACGGCGCCGAGGTGAAACGCCTGGTAGTCACCTTTCATGGGGATTCCCGCACGCAGCGCGGCATCAGCTGGTTTACACAGGAGCGCACGAGATCAGATGTGCAGCTGATGGAGGCGGAGCGCTTTACAGGCGCCTTCACCGATCCGATCTGCTATGAGGGAACGGTACGGTACTACCGGCAGAACTATGCGCACCGCGTGATTCTGAATGATTTGCAGCCGGAGACGGAATATGTCTACCGCGTGGGCGACCGGGCATTGAATGTCTGGAGCGAAACGGGACGGTTTGTGACGGATGCAGGCGGGGATGCGGCTTTCTCCTTCCTCACCATTGCGGATGTGCAGGCGGATAATGAAACGGATTTTGCCAAAGCGGCCGAGGTGCTTGACAAGGGCTTTGAGCTTGTGCCCGATGCGCAGTTTATCGCCAATCTGGGCGATTTTGTAAATGATTGTGGCAATGAGCAGTGGGATATGTATTTCCGCAATTTTGAGCGCCATCACCTGCGCGCAACGCTTGCACCGGTTTCCGGCAACCATGACGGCCTTCCGAGCTGGTTCCGCAGGCAGTTCCCGGTTGAGACGGCGGAGCCGTCCCTCGGGCTTGATGGGGATTATTATTCCTTTGATTATGGCAACGCGCATTTCGCCGTGCTGAACACCAATGATATGTTTCCCATGACAAGCGCCCAAGTCAACTGGCTGCGCAATGACATGCGGGCCTCCGATGCAGATTGGAAAATTGTGATGATGCACCGCTCGCTGTATTCAGCAGGAAAAAACTATAATAAGCCCGATACGATGATCATGCATAACCGCCTGGTTCCGGTGATGGATGAACTGGGAATCGATTTGGTGCTCTCCGGCCACGACCACATGTATTTCCGTACCAAGCAGATGAAGGAGGATGAAGCACAGGCAACCTCCTATGTCCAGGAGCTTTACAACGGCGAACTCACGACTTTCGCCTGCAACCCGGAGGGAACAGTATATATCCTGCCGAATACGGCAGGCACCAAGCGGTACCCGGTTCACACAGAAACCTATCAGAAAATTCTGGATGCCGGCGAGGTTGTCACACAGCCTGGGCGACCGGTGTTCGCGGGGATTACCATTGACGGTGATAAGCTGATCTATAAGGCCTATGCTTATGATGTGGATGGGACAAAGCAGGTGGAGTGCATTGATCGCTACGCCATCCAAAAAACGCTCAGCGATGCGCCGCCCGCCCCGTTTGAACCGGATCCGACGGATTACGCCTCCCTGTGGCAGCAGGATATTGATAACTTTATCGTCCATGTGGCGCGTGTGCTGATGGATTATTGCGTTTTGATCCCACAGCTGATCCGTCACGCAATCGAAAACGGATAATCTGTTTGATCCGTTTCGTCGGAAAAGAGCGATAGGGCGCCCGCTTGTCACAAGAGGGGCGCCCTAGTTTGAAGAAGAAACGCTTTATGTGAACTTTGGATATTAGACATTGGATTTTGGATGGGACAGCCCAAATCTTTCGGCGCACTTTTGACGGGACAGAGGCCTCCTGTTCTCTGAGCCCGAACTGGATTCGCGGCTTGCGCTTAGATCGCGGAGATCCTGTCGTATAACGCAGAAAAAGCCGATTGTCTTATCGCAATCGGCTTCTTTTTGAATGACCGTCTTGTTGCAAATCCAAAATAGATGCTCGTTTGAAAGTGTGCTCAAACCCTGAAAAATAGAAAACCTGCGGTCGCGAATTGCTGACCGCAGGTCTGGCGGAGAAGGGGAGACTCGAACTCCCGCGCCGGTTACCCGACCTACGCCCTTAGCAGGGGCGCCTCGTCACCAACTTGAGTACTTCTCCATGGTAACTAAAAATATAAAATTATATATCAAACGAGAGAATGCTTCGTATCATGCGCTGGCGGAGAGAGTGGGATTCGAACCCACGGTGCCTTTCGGCACGACGGTTTTCAAGACCGCTCCGTTATGACCGCTTCGGTATCTCTCCATGGTGGAACGCACATTATCCTATCATAAAACCGGCTGCTTGTCAATGGGTTTTTATACGGTTTTCGGCCCCGCTCTGTGCCGAGGCAACAGGGCGGGGCTGTGCCTATAATTTGATTACTCCGCGAGGCGGTAGCCATCCTTGAGCTTGATCTTACCCAGGAAGGGTACCTTGATAACGCCGTTAAACGTGTCGCCCGCAAAGGTCAGGGCTACGTCGATATCCTTGCCGGGCAGCATTTCCACATTGGCGATGGCATGCAGCGTATCGCCGTTTTCCTCCTTGATCTCTTTGATTTGAAACTCAGGGATCGGGCCGTCCATATGCAGTTCAAAGCCGTATTCACCGCCCTTGTCTGTAATCGTGAACGTGACGTCGCCTTTGAAGAACATTGTGTCGATGTGGCAGCCCCAATTGCCAATTCCGATCATTACTTTCCAGCCCCTTCAATTGATACTTGATGCACGGCACATGCGGCTCCAGAGAAGCATTCCTACGCTCTCCGGAGATTGCGCCGGTCAAGCGGTGCAGAATGGCGCTCGCCTAATTGTGTGACAGCATCCTCAAGTGAGGAGCCGAATAAACCATTCAGGGCAAACCAGCCAAACATAACCGCTTTGATAAAGAAAATTTATCATAATTTATGAAATGCGGATTGTATTTATTTAAGTTTATAGTATAATTCATTTGCGCATTACAAATTTATTTTGATTTTGGAGATGAAAAGAATGGGGTATAAACAGGCGGTGGAGATGCGCTGGCGTATGGCGCGGGAAAACGGGCTGCTGCTGCGCTCTCTTTCCGGCGTGCCGGTGCGTGCCGTTACAAGAGCGGGGGAGGAGCTGTTTGCCGACGGTTGGCCCGCCTTGCCAGAGGGTTGCGAGGAGGCTCTGGTGGCGCCGCTTTTGCACCGGGAGGACAGCAATTGCCTGCCCCGCTTTCAGACCTCGCCGGTATTTGGCGCGATGGCCAGCGTCGGCGTAAGGGAATTAGGGCGCGCGATGGGAACGCTGCTGTTAGGCCCGGTTTTTCCCGGTGCGCTCAATGAGACGGTGATCTCGCATATTCTTGCATCGCTGAATGTCAGCGTGGCGCAGAAAAACGCGCTCTCTGCCTATTACCGCTCCCTACCGGCGCTGGATTGCCGCGCGCTGGTGGACGGCGCCCTGCTTGTTTATAACCTGATGTATGGCGAGCACCTTACACTGACGAAGCTGATGGAGCAGCAGCCTCTTTTTCCAGCGTTGGATACGCAAAGGAAGGGGCCCTTCCTGCATCATGGGGAAGAGCCGCAGCTATTCAGCGAGCAGCTGCTTCAAAAAATGCTGCGCTGCATCCGGGAAGGCGCCGTGCAGGAGCTGACCCGGCAGCTGCGTGAGCTTCCGCAGTGGAATTTGGCCACCCTGGCGCAGGAGCCGCTGCGCAGCCTGCGCAATCAGCTGATTGCCGTGGGGGCTCTTGCGATGCAGTCTGCGGTGCGGGCGGGGCTTGGATGGGAAGAAGCCTGTGGGCTTTATGAATATTATGTGCTGTTTTGTGAGGAGGCTTCTGAACCGGCGGCGCTGACCGGTTTGTTTGCCCGTATGCTGCAAGATTTTGCAGCTCGCGTCCAGGAGCTTCAGCGGACCGGCTATTCGGCGACTGTGCGGCTGTGTATGCAGTATATCCAGGCGCACCTGCATGAACGCATTCGCGTGGAGGAAATTGCCGCCAGCGTGCAGCGCAACCCCAGCTATTTGACACAGCGCTTCCGGCAGGAGACCGGTATGAGCGTGACGCAATATATCCAGCGGCAGAAAATAGGGGAGGCCAAGCGCCTGCTGCGCGCGCCTGGCAATTGCGGGAGTCTGTGGCTCATGCTGGGATATTGTGACCAGAGCCACTTTGACCGGGTTTTTAAAAAAGCAACCGGCATAACGCCGGGCGCCTACCGGCAGCAGTTTTTGGAGAAGGAGGAGGCGTGATCAGCGGGGTGGAAGCCGCAGCGGCAATGAAACAAGGCACTCCCGGACATGGCAGCGCAATCGTGCGGCCTTTGGCGTCGGCGCGGGAATAGGGGAGGCGTGCAAGCCGCTGCGCAGCGCCAGCTCCAGGCAGCGCTTCACATGAAAATCATTGGTCACGAAGGCGACGCCGCCTTCATCGCCGGCTGCGCCTGCCTGCTCCAGAATCTGTTTGCACAGCAGGAAGTTTTCCGCAGTGGAACGCGCCTGTTCCTCAAGCAGAATTCGTTCCGGAGGGATTCCGGCGGCGCAAAGCCCCTCCTTGATTACCTGCGCCTCGCTTTTTCGCTGGCCGGCGCGGAAGCATCCGCCACTGGCGATTGCGACTGCCTGCGGGTGGCGCTTGAGATATTGTGCCGCGCAATCGATACGTGTCTGTAAAAGCGGTGTCGGTCGATCTCCGCGCACGGTGCAGCCGAGGATCAGCAGATAGCGCGCCTCCTGGCTGCATGCTGCCGTGGCTTCCTGATTGCCCATTGCATCCAAGCCTCCATTCCGATTGATTCTGTCATGCGTATTCTTATTGATCCTATGCATTTTAGGCTTGGATTATACCGGAAAAAGCGAGCGTAGCCCTGGATGGAAAAACGAAAGCAGGCGCCAAAGCGGAGGGCCCGGATGTATTGCGGCGGCCCGCTGCATAAAAAGCAGCTGGGCAGGAAAGAAATTGCTGCTTTCCCGCCCAGCCCGGATTATGTTTTCAGATATGTGTTAATCCAAAATTTCCACCATCATGCCGGGCGCTGCGCCTGCTGCGTTGGATTCATCCGTATCGATATGCATGGCAAGTGCATATTTTTCGCTCACACGCACCACGACGTCGCCAAAGATGAGCGAGCGTTCTTCGGAATCCACGCGGACGGAGACCACCTGCTTATCCTTCAGGCCGTATTTTTCCGCGTCCGCAGGTGTGGCATGGATGTGGCGCTTGGCGATGATCACGCCATCCTGCAGCTCCACCTCGCCCTTGGGGCCGACAATTTTGCAGCCCACGCTGCCAGCAAGGTCGCCGGATTCCCGCACAGGAGGCTTCAGGCCGATGGAGCGGGCGTCCGTGGCGGAGAGCTCTACCTGGGTTTCCGGGCGAACCGGGCCAAGGATCGATACGCTTGGGAAGCTGCCCTTCGGTCCGATAACCTGGATACGCTCATTGGTTGCAAACTGCCCGGGTTGGGAGAGATCCTTTTTATGCGTCAGCTCATACCCCTCGCCGAACAGGATGTCCAGCACCCTGCGGCTGACGTGGGCATGGCGTGCCGAAGTTTCAAGCAATACGCTTTTTTTCATGATTTGTTCCTCCACAAAATCAGTTTTTTCTTTATTTTACATCAGCGGCCGCAAAATAGCAACGTCAAATCAGCGCGCTGCTCCACAAATCCCTTCCTTTGTGCTATACTGTTCCATATCACACGTTAGAAAGGGCGCTGGAACGGTATGTATGAAAATTGGGAGGCGCTGGAGCGGGAGTGCCTTGGCTGTCACAACTGTCCCTTGGGCGAAACGCGCACCAACCTGGTGTTTGGCGTGGGCAGGCGGGATGCCAGGGTGCTTTTCGTTGGGGAAGGCCCGGGCGAGCATGAAGATTTGCAGGGGGAGCCTTTTGTGGGCCGGGGCGGGCAGCTGCTGGATCAATATCTGGCGGTGATCGGCCTTGACCGCACGAAGAATATTTACATCGCCAATATGGTAAAGTGCCGGCCGCCCAAAAACCGCGATCCGCTCCCTGCGGAGCAGGAGGCGTGTATCCTCTGGCTGCGCGAGCAGGTGCGCCTGCTCCGGCCCCGGATCATTGTCTGTCTTGGCCGTATTGCCGCCCAGCGGCTGATCGATAAAAATTTCCGTGTGACCAAGCAGCACGGGCAATTCATGGAAAAGAACGGCGTGCTGATGATGGGCACGTATCACCCCGCCTCCCTGCTGCGCAACCCGCAGCAAAAGCCGGATGCCTTTGCGGATTTTATTGCGCTGCGGGAGAAGATTCAGGAGGTCTGCCCCGAGGTTTATGCGCAGGAACCGGCTGACAGTGAAACGAAGCGATAAGGCGCAGAATAGAAGGCGCACCTGATGAACGGAAAAACAAAAAGAACCGTGCAGCATGAGCGCATTGCACACCACTCCTTCAACAGCGGCTATACGATAAGATGTGGACGGGCGTTCAGTAGCTGCACGGTTTTTGTTGTAGGTATGCTGCAAGCGCGCTCACTACGCCGTTGCAGCTTTCCCAGCCTTTTTCGGATGCAAACGGGACAGTCTTCAGAAAGGTGGAGCAACGGCGTGGCTGAGGATGCTGTTTCCTAGAAAGCCCACACAATGGTGGAACTTAGTACATTGAAACCAAATGGAACTGTTCCCTCAGCGGAAAAGAAAGTTGAAAAATTGGAGACGGATTTGTTAAAAAACGCATTTCCGACAGCCTTTCATTCATTGGAAGCTTATATCATAGAAAATAAAAAATGGAGTGGCATCTTGCCACTCCATCATGGAGCTACTGGGCGGACTCGAACCGCCGACCTGCTGATTACGAATCAGCTGCTCTACCAACTGAGCCACAGTAGCGCAAATCCATTTTTACAGCTGCCGAAAACACCCTGTATCTGACAGCTTTTATATTATAAGCATAACGCGTTTATTTTGCAAGCCTTTTTTCAAAAAATATCGGGGATTTTCCATGCGGCCCGGCTT
>USBP01000043.1 GCA_900552985.1 uncultured Oscillospiraceae bacterium | reverse complement strand
CAGCCGTTCATCGGGGGTGAAGCGCAGTTCCACCAGAACGCCTGCCTGCGTGACCGTATAAACCAATTCGCCCCGGCTTTCCGGCTCCGAGGGGATGGTAAAGCGGCTGACGACCCGGATGGCGCCGCGCGGCGCATCCTGCGCGTCTATTTGATAGGGGGCATAGATGCAGCTTTGCCCGGCGAGCCGCCAGACGGCGCAGCGCACCGGCATGTGGTTCCCGCAGTCGTTATCCGTCGGGGCGCGCCAGAAAGAGGGCCGCAGCGGCGTTTGCAGATATTCCCGCTCCCCGCGGCGCAGCGATACGAGCTGCCCCGTCCGGCGGGAAAAGCGCACGCAGAGCGTTTCCCCCTGAATGATGAGCGCACCATAGTTTTCCAGCAGCGTCAGCGGCCTTTCCGGCCTGGCAAAGCGGCGCTCCACCGCCATGGGATTGTTCACAAACTGTGCGTGTGCAATTTCGGTTCCAGACCTGGCCCACGGCGTATCCTCCCGCAGAAAAACGGACAGGTTCAGATAACATTCGCGGCGGCAGATGCGGTTGAGCTCCAGCTCCAGCAGCCGCGTTTTGCCCGGTGCAAGCGAGAAATAGAAGGTGGAGCCACGCAGATATTCCCCCTCGCACACCTGCTCCCAGCGGAATTCAAAGGCTGAGAGATCTGTAAACAAAAAGTGGTTGGTGATTTCAATTGTTCCGCGCTGCGTATCCAGCGCGCGGAACGAGATGTTTTGATAAAGCGCCTTGATCTCAGAAAGCTTTGGGCTGGGCGTGCGGTCGGCAAACAGAAGGCCGTCCCCGCAAAAATTGCCGTCGTTGGGCGCGTCTCCAAAGTCTCCGCCATAGGCCAGATATTCTTGCCCGTCGGGATCTGTTTTCAACAGCGCCTGATCGATAAAATCCCAGACGAACATCCCCTGCATCTGCGGCTCATCCTCCAGCAACCGCGTATAGCGCGCTACGCCGCCGCAGGAGTTGCCCATCGCATGGGCACATTCACACAGGAGAAAGGGGCGGTCCGGATGCGCTTTGACGAATGCGCTGATCTGGTCCGGGGCCGCATACATCATGCTGTAAATATCTGTAGCGGCAAGATCCGCCTCCGGGTTTGCCCAGACGGATTCATAATGAACAAAGCGGGATGGGTCGATTTTACGCAGCCAATCGTGCATTTTTAAGAGGTTTGCCCCGCCGCCCGACTCATTGCCAAGCGACCAGAGGATGACGCAAGGGTGGTTTTTATCCCGCTCATACAGGGCGCGGATGCGGCTCATGCAGGCGTTTTCCCACTCGGGGAGGCTGCCGGGCAAGGCGGGGCAGCCGGGGATGGCGCTGCCCTGCGTGCCGTGCGACTCCAGATTGTTTTCATCTATCACATAAAGACCGTATTCATCGCAGATGTCGTACCACGCCGGATGGTTCGGGTAGTGCGAGGTACGCACGGCGTTGATATTGTTCGCCTTGAGCAGAATGGCGTCCTGTATCATCTCCTCCCGTATAAGGCTTCGCCCATTCCGGCAGGAGAACTCATGGCGGTTGACGCCCTTGAGCACCAGCCTGCGGCCGTTGAGCAGGAGCACCCCGTTGCGGATTTCAATCCGGCGGAAGCCTGCCTTCATCGGAATGTATTCCAACGGCCCCTCGTCGCCGCTGAGGGTGAACAGCACCGTATAGAGATTAGGCTTTTCCGCACTCCAGAGCTTTGCCTGCGCAATCGTAGCATGCAGGGGGAGTTGCCCACCCTGCGGCACATCCGCGCTGGCATAGCCCACAATGGAGCCGCTGTGGCTGAGCACCGTCATCTCCAGCCGTTGGCCGGGCTGCGGCGTATCTACGGTGAGGCGCGCCGTCAGCTCACCGTTTTGAAAGGCAGCATCCGGCAAGGCGGTAAGGGCGATATCCGCCACGAAGCTCTGATTTGTGGCGTAGAGATACACATCCCGAAAGATGCCGGAAAACCGCCAAAAATCCTGATCCTCCAGCCAGCTGCCGGTGCACCAGCGGTAAACCTCCACGCCGATGAGATTTTTGCCGGGGCATAGAAATTCCGTCAGTTCAAATTCGGAGGGGCTGAAGGAGTTTTCCGCATACCCGATGCGCGT
Organism: uncultured Oscillospiraceae bacterium; assembly: GCA_900552985.1. Taxonomy (GTDB): domain Bacteria; phylum Bacillota; class Clostridia; order Oscillospirales; family Acutalibacteraceae; genus Fimivicinus; species Fimivicinus intestinavium. Next base: position 6,803 of record USBP01000043.1, on the reverse strand, counting down.
ACCGTTGATATACAGATAAAAAGCGGCCTCTATCCCCTCGAATCGGAGGAAAATGCGCTTTTCTGCCCAGGCGGCAGGCAGCATGAAGCTTTTGAGATAGCACCCGACCGGGTTTGTCTCTACCGGCGCATAGGGCGGCGTAACATCCTCATGGCTTTCCCACGGATACTGCACGTTGCAGTATTGCGGCGCCCCGTAGCCCTGAAGCTGCCAGGAGCCGGGAACCTCGATTGTTCGGAAGCCGGAGGCATGAAACGCCGGGCTGACAAACCCCTCTGGACGTTTGAAATAGTTTGGATAAAGCCGGAAGCGCCACTTCCCGTTGAGGGAAATGCAGCGCGACGAGGCAACCCCCGCATTGGAAAGCGCCTCTTCCCGGTTTGTATAACGCAAAAAGGCCGCCCTGTCCGGCAGGCCGACGCCTGTAATATCCGGGCGGTTCTGCCATTCCGCATAGCCGTCGATGATTTCCCTCATGGGGTGAAGCCTCCCGCTTAATTTGTTTGGCGCCTGCCGGCCGAATGAAAAGGGAGCCGGTGAGCATGGGCTTTTCTCATAAAGAAAGCCCATGGCGCAAAGCCCTGGGCAAAAAACGAAGCCGCCTTTATTGCGGGCCGGCCATTGCCCCTTTATCCCCCCGCCGGCCGCGATGCCGCGTATCGCTGCCCTCTGCAATCCCGTTGCCGGTGAGCACGGCAAACACCGTTTGGAACAAAATGCGAAGATCCAGCAGCAACGAATGGTGCTCCACATAGTAAGCGTCATATGCAACCTTCTGCTCATCTGACAGCAGGTCGCGGCCATTGACCTGCGCGAGGCCGGTTACGCCTGGCCGCATGCGGTAAACACCGGCTTTCTCCCGCAGGGAGCGGGTCTTTCCCTCCTCCGGGATAAGCGGGCGCGGCCCGACAAAGCTCATTTCCCCCCGCAGGATGTTAAACAGCTGGGGGAGCTCGTCCAGGCTTGTCTTGCGCAAGAAACGGCCGCTGCGGGTGACACAGCTCTCAAACTCCTTGAGCTCCGCCGTTGGGGCGTTGCGTGTGCCTTGCTTCATGCTGCGGAATTTCCAGATATCAAACAGTTTATTGTGCAGCCCCACGCGCTTTTGCTTAAAAATAACGGGCCTGCCGCTGTCCGCCGCGATGACGATACTCAAAATTAAGAAAAGCGGGGACAGAATAATGATCGCCAGCAGGCTGCAGACAAAATCAAAGAATCGTTTCATTCCCACACCTCTATACAGCGTTCCCTCTCCTGAAAATACTGTGACAATTATTATAACAGATTTTGCCTCTTTTTTCAATTGTTTTGTCGAAAAAACACAATGGAGAAAGTTTACGTTCCACACGCTGCTTTGGATGCGGCGCCGGCTGCTACGCGCCGCCCCAAAAGATATAATCCGCTGCAAGCACGGCGCGCACAGGGGCTCCGTCCCGCCCGGCGATCTTTACAGGCGGGGCAATCAGGAAATATTCCCCCGGCGGGGCATTCTCCAGATCCAACCCCTCCAGCACAGCGATGTTTTCCCGCAGCAGGGCTCTGTGCGGCCCGACCTGATCGCCGGGGTAGCCGACCGACTGCGCGTCCGTCCCGACCAGACGCACGCCGAGCGCGGCGAGCTCGTCGCCGGCGTTCTCCAAAAAATACGCCGTGCCGCCGCTTTTAAAGAGCACGCGTTCGCACCCCGCAGGCACCAGCGCGTCGATTTGCTCGCCCGTGATCGGCCCGGGGTTAACCTCCACGACCACGCAGGGGCCGATATAGGCCTCCAGTGGCATTTCGGAGATCCCTGCGCCGCCCTCGACAAAGTGCATCGGCGCGTCCGCATGCGTGCCTGTGTGCAGGCACGCATAGAGGGCGGAAAGGTTGCATGCATCCCCGTTGGCAATGCGGTTAATCACATGCAGCCGCGGCTCCGGATCTCCGGGATAGACCGGTGCGGTCAGCAGATCGGAGGAAATATCAATCAACCTCATAAACACACCTCTCTGAAAACGGCGCAGGCGGGGGATGGATGGCCACCCCCCCGCCTGACGTTGCTTTTATTTGATATTAACCCTGGTTTTCATCAGCGCGTTGGTGGCCGCGAACAGGCCTGCGGCGATCAGCAGCTCAATGACAAAGCCCGCTACGCCGATCACCATGCCCTGCTGCGCTCCCGTTGCCGCCATGCTCGTTGTGAAGGAAACAGCGATTTTGCCCGCCGTATCGATCACCACTGTGAGCGGCACATAGGAAGTTGCCACATAGAGCAGCCCCTGCATAATAAGATAGATCAGGAAGAAGGTAGCCAGCGCCGAAAAGATGCCAAAACGCTGGAAGGGGCGGATATTGGATATTGTAACCGCAAAAAAGACAGCGGCGACAAACACAGCGATTTGAATAAACATCCCCACCGCCAGAATGGCAAGCGCCTTGCCGATCGCCGCCAGGGAGGGCAGGCCCACTGTAGCGATCATCATATCCACCATGCTGCCGACCTCTTCGCCGATGGAGGACTGGACATAGGCAAACACAATGAAGAATGTGGCGATCATGAACAGGTAACTCAGCAGCACCCAGACGAAAGAGACGATTGCCTTGGAGGCCAGCAGTGCGCTGCTCTTAACCGGCAGCGTATAACTGAGATACCCCTCCGCCCCATAAAGCGTCCGGTTAAAATTTGTTACAACCGCAACCAGAGTGATGACCACACAGATCAGGCCGATGACGATCAGCGCAATGGACCCGATGACGCCAACCCAGGTCACCTTGACTGCATAGGATAGGAGCATTACTGCGAGCGTGACCACGGCGGCAATATAAATATTCATCACGGAGTGGGCGCTTGCGTGGAACTCATGCTTAATCAATTTGCCAAGCATAAGCGAACACCTCCTTAAACGTTTCCTCCAGCGTTTTGCCAGTGGCATGGATCTCTTCTACAGCGGTGTTGACCAAAACCTTTCCGTTCCCGATCATCAGGGCACGGTCAAAGATGCGCTCCAGATCATTGATCAAATGCGTGGAGAGGAGGATGGAGGCGTTCTCTGCATAGTTTTTCATAATAAAATCCAAAATAAAGGCGCGGGCGGCCGGATCCACGCCGCCAAGCGGCTCATCAAGCAGGTAGAGCCGCGCCCGGCGGCACATCACCAGCACGAGCTGCAATTTTTCCTGCATTCCTTTGGACATGGATTTAATCTTTTGCTTCATCGGCAGATGGAAGCCGTTAATCAGCTCTACGGCCTTGGCCTTGTCGAAATCCGCATAGAAATCTGCAAAATAACCGACCGCGTCTACCGGGCGCATCCAATCCGCAAGATAGGTTTTCTCCGGCAGATAGGCGACAATGCTTTTGGTGTAAGGGCCCGGGCGGTGCCCGTCAATTTTCACACTGCCCTCGTAATCATTGATTAGGCCGGTCATAATTTTAATCAGCGAGGTTTTACCGCTCCCGTTCGGGCCCAGCAGGCCGATAATATTGCCCGCCTCGAACGAGAAGGAGATATCTTCAAGCACCCGGTTGCTTCCATAGGATTTGGACAGGTGCTCAACATCAATCAGGTTCGCCATGGTTCAGCCTCCTTCAGGCGTTATCCGTTTTCTTCCATTATAAAGATTTGCAGGGTAATATCAATAGATAATTTGTAAATTGTGTATGCGCCATATGATCCGTGAGGCGGCATCAGATCATGCTATTCTGCGGGGTCGGCTGCGTGGTGACGCTCTCCAGAAATGTACGGACAGCTTTTTCGTACCCCTCACGGTCCTCGAGGTACGCCATCGCATGCGCGGCGCCCTCTACGATGAGCTTTGTTTTGCGTGTCGGGCAGGCATCGTACACCTCGTGCACCATGGGCGTGGGCACAAAATCATCCCGGCTTCCGTGGATGAAGAGGAAGGGCACGCGGGCCCTCCGAATTTGGCGCACCGGCTCATCCTGTGAGAATCGGTAGCCCGCCGCAAGCCGGCAGACCATGCTGGCGGCAGGGATCAGGGGCCAGGCGGGCAGATGGTAGCGCAGCTTTGCCTCATGGGCAAAAACGCCCCTTGCGGTGGAAAAACCGCAATCCTCAATGATCCCCTTTACCTGTGGCGGCAGCGATTCCCCGGCGGCGTTCATCACGGTGGCTGCTCCCATGGAGACTCCCTGCATGACGATTTCGCAATCCGGGCCGTACGTGTCGATTATATAATTCGCCCAGGCAATGCAGTCGAGCCGGTCCAGCCATCCGAAGCCGATATATTTGCCTTCGCTTTTACCGTGCGCGCGGTCATCCGGCATGAGCACGTGGTACCCCAGGGAATGGTAAAAAGGCAGCATGTAGTAATATTCGCGCATCGGGCCGCTGCGGTAGCCATGGATGGCAAGGAGAAATTTGCGGCTGGCCGCCATGCCGCCTTCGGCCGGAACCAGCAGCCCACTCAGCCGCAGCCCGTCGAAGGAGGAAATCTCCACCGCCTGTGTTTTGTGCGAGGCTACCCATGCGTTCCCCTCGCGCACGGCGCTGCGCCAGCGCTCGAGCTCCTCAGGCGTGACGTGGCTCTTATCCATCGGGTCACCGGGGTGCTTCTCCCGCACAAGCACCATTTTGAAAAATACGGCGCCGACTGCGGCGGCCAGGGCAAAAAGGATCAGCAATACAAGCGCCGCAATGAGCAGGGCCTTTCCGAACAGATCCATACAAACCGTTCCTCTCTGTTTGATGATATCCTTATTTTATCAGCCGCCCTGCGTTTTTACAATCTTTTCTTGTAAGGGAACCGATTCCCTGTAAAAGGGAGGTAAGCCCATCCCTCATATGGGCGGATACGGCCCCCTCTGCGGCGCACGCCCTGCCTGCAATGAAATTTCGGGGTTGACGGGGCGGATGAAATCTGCTATAATACTCCCGCAAAACAAAGAAGAACGCCTTTCGTTCTCACCTGTCGGGGCGGCCCGCATCAGGTCAATACAGGAAAACAAGGCTATTACGGCCTGGGTTTTGTGTGTTGAGCGCGGACGAAGGGATTCTCCGCGCTTTGATTTATGCCAGCGGCCCGGCTGTGTCGCCCGGCGGCCGCGGGCAGGTTTTGGAGGTGCTTGAACATTAGCAACAAAGACATGCAGATCAATGAGCAGATCCGCGACAGGGAAATCCGGGTGATTACAAATGCAGGCGAGCAGCTTGGCATTATGTCCGCACGGGAAGCGCTGCGCATCGCCGAGGAGAAGGATCTTGACCTTGTGAAAATTGCTCCTCAGGCCTCGCCTCCTGTCTGCAAGATTATGGACTACGGGAAATACCGGTTTGAGCAGGCGAAGCGTGAGAAGGAAGCGAGAAAAAACCAGCATATCGTGGAGATCAAGGAGATCCGCCTGTCTCTGAACATTGACAAGCACGACTTTGAAACAAAAGCCGGCCATGCCAGGCGGTTCCTGAAGGAGGGGAACAAGGTCAAGGTTTCCATCCGCTTCCGCGGCAGGGAGATGGCGCACCCCCAGAACGGGCTGGAGATCATGAAACGGTTCGCCGAGGAGCTACAGGCAGAGAGCAATGTGGAGAAGCCTGCCAAGCTGGAAGGGCGTTCCATGATCATGTTCCTGGCCGCTAAGCCAGTGAAGTAACAAAGGAGGATATTTATTATGCCGAAGATCAAAACCCACAGCGGTGCGAAGAAGCGTTTTAAACTGTCGAAGAACGGCAAGCCGATTCGTGCCCATGCCAACAAATCTCACATCTTGACAAAGAAAAATACAAAGCGCAAGAGGAATCTGCGTAAAACGAGCGTGGCGGACACCACGAACCAGAAGCAGATCAAGCGCCTGATCCCTTATAAATAAGAGGCGCGCCAGAAACAATACATTAACGGAGGTAACCTACCATGGCTCGTATCAAAGGCGCAGTGATGACGCGCAAGAGAAGGAATAAGACACTCAAGCTCGCCAAGGGCTACTATGGCTCCAAGAGCAAGCTTTTTAAAACCGCGAAGCAGGCGGTTATGAAATCCGGCCAGTATGCCTACATCGGCCGCAAGCAGAAAAAGCGCGATTTCCGCAGGCTGTGGATCACCCGGATTTCGGCTGCCTGCAAGCAGAACGGAATGAATTATTCTACCTTTATGAACGGCCTGAAGAAGGCGAACGTTACGCTCAACCGCAAGATGCTTTCTGAGATTGCGATTGCGGATCCGGCGGCGTTTACCGCTCTGGCTGAACAGGCGAAAGCAGCGCTTAAATAAAGAGGATTCAAAAGCAGCGCCCGGGGGTGACTCGGGCGTGCTTTTCTTTATTGGCTTCGCTGAAGGGAGGCTTTCTGTATGGAGGAGATCACCAGCCGCGCCAACGCCCGCGTGAAGGCTGCGGCACAGCTTCTCTCCTCTGCTCCGGCACGGCGCAGGGAGGGGGTGTTTGTGCTGGAGGGCGCCCGCCTGTGCATGGATGCGGTGAAAACCGGCGTGCCGGTCAGGCAGCTTTTTTTAACGAGGGAGGCTTTTAAACGCTACCCGGAAGAGGCCGCTTCCCTGCGGGAGAAGGCTGCCGCTGTTTTTTTGATTACAGAGGAAATTAGCCGCCGCCTGGGAGATACGCAATCCCCTCAGGGGATTTTTTGCGTCTGCGAAGCACTTGACAAACGCCCCGGCGACGGTACAATAGAAAAGAATGGCAGCTATATCGCCCTTGAGAATATTCAGGATCCATCCAATCTTGGGGCGATTGCCCGCACGGCGGAGGCGTTGGGCCTGAGCGGCCTGATTGTCTCCGGCGGGTGTGATATTTACAGCCCCAAGGCGCAGCGCGCCGCTATGGGCTCGCTTTTGCGGCTGCCTGTGCTGCGCTC
>USBP01000042.1 GCA_900552985.1 uncultured Oscillospiraceae bacterium | reverse complement strand
GCGGTGGCGGCTGTTGTGGCCGTGGCGGTGATTCTGGCGGTTGTGTTTGCTGGCGGAAAGGATGCGCAGGGCAACGAGGGGCAGAGCGAGGGCTTCCCCTATTCCGTCAACGCGAACCTGGTCAGCGATATGCGGATGCTTGGCCCGGATGTGCTGTTGCTGACGGATGAATCCGTCACGGTTCTGGATTCTTCCGGCAAGGAGATCAGCCGGCTGCCGCACACCTATAAACGGCCTGCGATGGATCTCTGCGCAGGTCGCGCACTCGTTTATGACCGCGGCGGGCGCAGGCTGCATGTGCAGAACCGCCGGAAAATTTTGCTGGAAAAAGAGCTGGAAACAGATATTATCACCTGCACAATCGGACGGAGCGGTAATTTTGCCGTAGCAACGCGGGCGGATAATGCGGCCGGGCTTTTAACGGTTTATGATAAAAATGTTAAAGAAGTATTCAAATGGCGTTCATCGAAAGATTATATCATGAGTATTGCTTTATCGGATGATGGAAAGTATGCCGCTGCGGCGGTGACGGGCAGCTCATCCGGCGAGCGTTATTCGAGGGTTTATGTATTCGATCTGTCGGAGGAGGAGCCGTTGGCGGAATTTTCCTATCCGGGAGCGGCGCTGTTCGATCTTTCCTTTTCCGGCAATTCAACCGTTTTGTTTACAGGCGATACTCTGCGCGGTGTGATTGAAAACCATACAGAGTCTGTGCCCGCGGTTGAATTCGGCACAGGGGAGCTCAGCTGCTATGATACCTCGGAGGAGGGGCTGAATGCTCTGGTGCTTTCAGAATACGGCAGCATGAATGCAAACGATCTGGTCGTGTATGATGGGGCGGGGCAGGAATCATTCCGTCAGGCTTTCAGCCAGGAGGTTCGATGGGTTTCTACCGACGGGGAAAACACCGCCGTGCTGCTTGCGGGCAGTGTGCAGGTTTTTGATAAAAAAGGGAGGCAAATCGGCCATTTTGCAGTACGAAGCGATGCGTTGCGCGTGCTGGTATCGGGCCGGGATACCTATGTGCTGTCCATGGGCGAGCTGGATCGGCTGAGCACGCGTGATCAGTCTCTCAATAGTGCATCATAAACAATAAATGGAAATGAAGCGACGTTTTCTATTGTGGTTACATTGCGTTTGTGTTATAATAATACAATCTTTTAACAGGATGAAAAAGGAGCGTCCGGCGCTTTCTTTATGGGCATATGCGGCGCCGGGTTGGACGGGCCGGCCGTGCTGCTGCAGTGGCTAAATCATGCGCATGAGGTGATCTGTTTGGGGATGGTTCTGGATATCGGGCTATTTGCCGTGCTGTTGCTCTGCATTGTCATCGCAGCCAAGCGCGGATTCGTTCTTTCCCTTTTGGAGTTTGCGGGCTTTTTCCTTGCTGGCGCTTGTGCGCTGTGGCTCAGCGGAATGATCGCCCCCGTGCTGTATGATCGCTTTTTTGCGGAGCCTGTCACGCAGGCAATCGCTTCTCAACTGCCGGAGTTATCCGGTGCGGCCACAGCGGCTCAGCAGGCGCAGGCTGTGCTTGGGGGGCTGCCTGACGTGGTTGTGCAATTTGCCGCCTCTCTGGGGATCGACACGGCGGCTCTGACCCAGGCGATTGGTGAGGCGGATTTCAGCGGCGCCGCTCTGGCGCAGGTTTTGTCTGAGCGTATTGCCCGGCCGGTGGTCACGGTGCTGTGCAGGGCGGTGCTCTTTGTCGTCCTGATTTTGGTGCTGGGGGTTCTATTCCGCATTCTTGCCGCTGTGATCGACCGGTTTTGCCGTCTCCCTGTTTTGCGCACGGCAAATGCGGCGCTTGGCGGCGTGATCGGCGCATTGAAGGGCCTGCTGGTTGTTTGCGTGCTGGGGGTAGCCCTGCTGCTTGCCGCCAACCTCTTTGGTACGCCGGGCTCTTCTTTTTACACAGCGGTGGAGGATTCCGTTGCTGTAAGCGCGCTGCGGGAGCTGCTTCCGGTTCCAGGAATCACGGCGTAGCAGCGAATGGTTGGATTGCAGCGGTGCGGCTATATGAAACCGCTTGGAAAATGTTTGGAAAAAGGGTGTGTAGAGCGTGAAAGATCTTTTTAAGGGTTGCCTGACGGTACCGAACCTGTTGAGCCTGATTCGGATTCTGCTGATCCCGGTGTTTGCGGTCCTGTTTTATCAGGGAGAGGTGCTGTGGGCGGTGTTTGTCCTGTTCCTCTCTGGGCTGAGCGACTTTTTTGACGGCAAAATTGCACGGCGATTTAACCAGATCAGCGCGCTTGGAAAGATCTTGGATCCGGTGGCAGATAAGCTGACCCAAATCACCATTGCAGTCATGTTGTTTTTGGAGTTTCACCAGTCCGCCAGCGCTGCAATGCGGGCGTTCAGCTGGGTGTTTCTGTTTTTCCTCGTCAAGGAAGGCGTGATGATTCTCGGTGGAGCGCTGATGCTCTCCCTGGGCATTCGCCCCGGCGCTGCGGAGATTTACGGCAAGGTTGCTACGTTTGCTTTCTACGGCGTGATGCTGCTAATTATTGCCTTTGGGCCGGGGTTTGGCGCTTTTGTGCAGCTGGGCGTGCCGGCGATGCCGGATTGGTTGATTATGATCTTGGTTGTTGTGTCCGCAATCCTTACCTTGACCGCATTGATTAGTTATCTGCCGGAAACCTTCCGGCAGTTCCGCGACTGGAAGCGTTCCAGGGATGGGGCGTCCCAAAAGTAAGCTGAGGCCCCGTGCGGAATGGCTTTGTCTTTGCATCTCGCAAGCGGTCTTATTATCGCTGGAGCCGGCAGAAACGCGCAAAGCTCCCCTTTTGTGCGTTTCTGCCGGCTTCAGAAAAATAGCAAAGTTCCCAAAAGAAGTGGAGTGTAAACAGTTATGAAACAACCAATTTGCAGCAGGTGTAAAAAGCGTCCTGCCGTGATTTTCATTTCCCGTGTGGATGGGGAGAAGAGCACGCCGGAAGGGCTTTGCCTGAAATGCGCAATGGATATGAATATTGGCCCTGTCAAGCAGATGATGGACAGTATGGGCATCACGGAAGAGGATATCGATGCGATGAGCGAACAGCTCAGCGGGATGTTCGGCGGCGAAAACGGTGAGGATTTTGAGCCGGGCGGCGCAGGTACGTTTCCCTTTATGCAGGGGCTGATGAATTTCCAGCCCGGTGAAATGGCAGAAAAGCCGGAGGAAAATGAACTGGAGGAGCCTGCGTCTCCGGTTGAAACGCAGGAGGCGCAGCCAACCGGCAAGACAAAGCGCGGCAGAAATAAAGAGAAGAAAAAGGCGAAGCGCAGGTATCTTGACGCCTATTGCACAAATCTGACTCAGCGCGCGAGGGATGGCCTGATCGACCGTATCATTGGCCGTGACCGTGAAATTTACCGTGTGGTGCAGATCCTTTGCCGGCGCACCAAGAATAACCCCTGCCTGATCGGTGAGCCGGGCGTTGGCAAGACGGCCTTGCGCTTCGTATGGCAAAAGGGGAGGTGCCCGCGCGCCTGGCGGATAAGGAGCTGCATCTGCTCGACTTGACCGCGCTGGTTGCCGGCACACAGTTCCGCGGCCAGTTTGAAAGCCGTATCAAGGGCCTGATTGAGGAGGTCAAGCAAAACGGCAATATCATCCTTTTCATCGACGAAGTGCATAACCTTGTCGGTACGGGTGATGCGGAGGGCTCCATGAATGCGGCCAATATCCTCAAGCCGGCGCTTTCCAGAGGCGAGATTCAGGTCATTGGCGCAACAACCTTCAACGAATACCGGAAAAATATTGAAAAGGATGCGGCGTTAGAGCGGCGCTTCCAGCCGGTGAAGGTAGAGGAGCCGTCGATTGAGGATACCTATCAGATGCTGTTGGGTATCAAGAGCTATTACGAAACTTATCATCACGTCAAAATCAGCGATCAGCTGGTGCACCGTGCAGTGGTGCTTTCGGAGCGGTATATCAACGACCGCTTTTTGCCGGATAAAGCGATTGACCTGCTTGATGAGGCCTGCACCTGCGCCAACCTGCGCAATAAGGCGATCAGCGATTATCAGAAAAAGAGCCAAGAGCTCCAGGAACTCAAGGAGACAGAAGAGGATCTCATGAATGACACCGAGGAGATGGACCTGGAGGAGATCTCCCGTGTACGCGCAGAGATTGTTGCCTGTGAAAACGCGGCAAATCAGCTCAAGCCTGCGGCGGAGGATAACGGCGTTACGGAGGATGATCTTGCTAATGTGATCCAGCTTTGGACAGGGATCCCTGCGAGCAAAGTCATCGAGAGCGACCTGCGTCGCCTGGCAGGGCTGGAGAAAACGCTGAAATCCAAGGTGATCGGCCAGGATGAGGCAGTGGCGCTGGTATCGGCCGCCATACGCCGCAGCCGCGTGCAGATCAGCCCGCGCCGTCGGCCGGCTTCCTTCATTTTTGTCGGCCCCACTGGCGTCGGCAAGACGGAGCTTGTCAAGCAGCTGGCCAATGAGCTGTTTGATACGCCGGAAACCCTCATCCGGCTCGATATGTCTGAATTTATGGAGAAGCACAGCGTGTCCCGCATCATTGGATCTCCGCCTGGTTATGTTGGCTACGATGAAGCGGGCCAGCTCACCGAGAAGGTGCGCCGCAAGCCCTATTCCGTTATTCTGTTTGATGAGATCGAGAAGGCGCATCCGGATGTACTCAACATTTTGCTCCAGATTTTGGATGAGGGCCGCATTACGGATGCGCAGGGCCGCACGGTCAACTTTGAAAACACAGTGATTATCATGACCTCCAACGCGGGCAGCGAGCGTAAGGAAGGGGCGCTCGGCTTTGCCAAGGATGTGCAGACCGCTACGCGGGAAAAGGTTATGAAGGCGCTGAGCGACTTCCTTCGTCCGGAGTTCATTGGGCGTGTGGATGAGGTGGTTGTCTTCCGTGCGCTGACGCAGGAGGATTATGAAAAAATCGCTGTGCTGATGCTCACCGAGCTGGTGGAACCCCTACAGGATAAGGGAATCCGTTTCACTTGGGAGGAGGGCGTGCCTGCGATCCTCGCTCAAAAAGCATTTGGCGGGAAACGCGGTGCGCGTGATCTGCGCAATCTCATTCGCCGCAGGGTGGAGGATCAAGTCGCTTCCCTGATGGTGGAGCGGTGTGACGACCCCGTGAAATCCATTTGTGTGAGCGCGAACGACGAGTTGTCGTTAACCTCGGTGTGAGGCAGGGCTTCTAAGCAGCCGGGCTAGGGCGCTGCTACAGTGGAATCGTAAAAGAAAAAGCGGGCAAGGCCTTGGAGGGGCTTTGTCCGCTCTTTCATTTTCGTCCGCCAGCGCCAGGCCGGCAAAGAAATTTTAATGAATGAGAAACCGTTTTATTGCTCGCCATTTGGCAGGGGCGCGTTAGTCGGTGAACACGCGATAGAGGACATAGGTGGTGATGGCTGCGGCAACGCCCAACACAAAGTAGCCGACATCCCACCACATTTCGGCCGTGATCCGGTCAAAGCCCTTGATGGATTGGCTTTCTCCCACCAGATCGGCAAAGTCGTACATTTCCGTCTGGAAATCGTTGAGATTGTTTTCATCCAGCGTAATTAAGCGCACGCCCTGTGAAACACCGCCGTAGTAGGTTTTGAAGCCAACTGCACGTGTGTGTACCAGGCGGATGCCCTCTACCGTTCCGGTGAAATCATTGATGTGGTCATGCCCGAACACGGCGCCAATCACATCACCCTGCTGTACCCAGCTATCGAATTCACCGTTATTGATATCCGGCGGGCAGGGTCCTTCCCGCAGCGTGCCGGTCGTGGTGGAAGGGTCTTTGATCTTCCAAAACCTGTTTGAGTGCACGCCGTGGCCCTGTACGCGGCCCTTGCCGGGCAGCAGGACGGGCTCTAGCAGGTCGTACGCTTCCGGCACGGTGATATGCTGGAACAGGATGGAGGGCATCGGGACGCCGCCGTTTTGCGCTTTCAGGGCGTCGCTTGTCTGCTCGTACCATTCAATCTGATCATCCTGCACGTAAGCATAGCCGCCTTCCTCCGCATAATCCCCGGAGTCGAGGAACCAGAGGTTGAAGACATCCTTCGTACCCGCGCTGTTTTGAATGAGGAGATTATAGTTGCCGCAGCCGGAAATATCCTCCGGGCCGGCAATCATACGGCAGTTGTCATATTCCTGGTAGATCTTAACCTGCTCTTCCCGCGTGAGGCCGCAGTATTCCGCGTCATGGTTGCCGAAGACGACTGCCAGCGGGATGTCCTTTGCCGCAACAGGCGCGACAATTTTGCGGATTGTTGCAATCTGGCCCTCCGCGCTGTCAGAGGTGGCGTTGTCACCGTTAAACACAACGAGGTCGGGCTTCAGCTCTTCAATCGCGTTTGTCAGCAACGCCATTGCGTCAGCAGATTTTGCATCGTCCGTTTCATCCTCGTGGATGTCCGTCGCAACAAGAATTTTGAATTTTCCATCCTTATTGAAACGGAGCGGTTCCTTTGCGCTGGAGACTGCGCCGACAGTCAGGGGCAGGCAGGCCAGGGTCAGCGTCATGGTCAGAAACAGCGCCAGCAGCTTGCGGATTGTTTTCATTCTTCTTGATCTTCCTTTCTTTTGTTTGATATTACATCAGCCGGAGGGGATTGCATCCTTTCCCAGCAGCTGGCTGTGATCGAGCATATGCGTTTCAAATGCGGGCAGCCGTTCCTCTGAAAGCGTAATAACGCGCAGGCCGCGCGTTTCGCCATAGGTTGTGAAGCCCGCGCAGTGCGTCTGAATCAGGCGGACGCCGCCTATTTCCCCATCAAAATCATTGAGGTGGTCGTGGCCAAAAAAGGCCCCTGCGATATCGCCCTGACGGATCCAGCTTGCAAACTGGCCGCCGCCGCGGTCAGGTGAGCCGGGGCCCTCGCCCAGCGTGCCTCGGGTATGTACCGGATCAGCGATGACAAAAAAGCGGTCCGACCATTTTCCATGGCCGGTCACTGCACCCGGTGTGTTGGCGGGAACCTGCCGGAACAGGCCGTAAACCTCCGGAACGGGGATGTGTTGAAAGAGGAGGGAGGGGAGGGGCACGCCGCCGTTCTCCTGGCACAGGCGGTTGCTTTCCCGCTCGTACCAGTCGATCTGGCTGTTTTGTACACGGGCAAAGCCTCCCTCCGGCGCATAATCGCCGGAGTCAAGGAACCAGAGCCCAAAGGCGGCTTTTTTTTGCTCCCTGTCGAGAATGGTCAAACAGTAATCCCCGCAGCCCGGCAGGGCAGGGTCGCCCGCGCTGGCAAGACAATTATCAAATTCCTGATAGATTTGCAGCTGGTGCTCCCGGCTGACGCCCTGCTCGGCATCGTGGTTGCCAAACACCAACGCCAGCGGAAGGCCCCGCTCTGCCGCCGGGCGCATGATGGTGCGAATGATGCGCTCAGCCCGCTCCTGCGTGATTGTTTTCCAGTGGCCCGCAACGTTATCGCCGTTGAATACCACAAGATCCGGCTGCACCGCATCCATACCGGCCTCCAACAGCCGCAGGAGCGCGTCGCATTTGGGCCGCACAATCTCAGGGTTCTCATCCATTTCGGGGACGATTGCATGTAAATCCGTTGCCAGAAGGATGCGAAACGTCCCGTCCGGCCGGAAAGAGAGGGAATGGCTGGCACGCATTTGTTTTTCTCTCCTTTACATAAAAGAGTTAGGTTATGGTAAGCAGCCGCGTCAACTCCTCCGCCGTACAGAGGGATGCATTGGCGCAGGCCCTGCACGCGCAGGCGCACGCTTCCGCCGTTTTTTGCTGTGCTCCGGCGCAAACGACCAACACGCCGCTGCACCGGCGCCGGCCAGACAGCTCGGCGCGCAGCTGTGCCGCATAAATTTGGCAAACCGCTTTTCCGGCAGAGTCAGGAGAAGGAACCAGGAGCAGATATTCCCGTTTCCCGGCTGGGGTCAGCGCATGAAATAGAACGAAGTAGACAAAGGATGCGATCCCCAAGAGCGTAAAAAACAGCAGGATGACCCAGCAGAGCGTTTCCCAAAACATAAAACTTCACCTCAATGCATCCTATGCGGATGCCGTGCCGTGCGGTTACTGCGAAAAAAGCGCCCGGCGCAGATTCAGCGCGGCGTGAGGCTCATTGCAGGTGACAAGATTGACGCCGTGCTCCAGGCAGAGCGACACGCTGGCCTCATCATCCGGACACCAGGCCCAGGGCTCAATGCCTCGCTCCCGGAAGAATCGGATAGACTCCTGCGTCACTTCGGAAACCTCCAGCCCGACAGCAGACATTTTGGAATAAGTTCCATCCGGGCCCTCTTCAAACTTCATATGGCAGGCCTCGAAAAACCTTTGGGTGAAGCCCTGTGTGCGCACGCCGTAGCAATCGTGCAGGTAGGCCAGAATGGAGGGCCCTACGCTTGAAAAGACACAGCGGCCTATCAGGCCGCAGCGTGACAGCAGCGTAACGGCACGATCTACCGTTTCCTGCGTGAGGGTTTTTATCTCGATATTCAATAGCAGGTCAGGGCAGGGCCTCACAAGCTCACAAAGCTCTTTGAGCGTGGGAATCGTCTGCCCCGTAAAGGCCGGGCTGAAGCGGATGCCGGCATCCAGCCGGCGCAGCTCCTGAAGTGTATACTGGCCAACCGGGCCAGAGCCGTTTGTCGTGCGGTCCAGCGTATCATCGTGGATGAGGACGATCTCATGATCCGCCGTCAACTGGAGATCTGTTTCAATCATATCCAGCCCCAGATCAATAGCAGCTTGAAAGGAGCAGAGTGTATTTTCCGGAGATAGAGCCCTGACGCCGCGGTGCCCGGCGATTATCAGCCGTTTTTGTGCAAAAATCTGCTCCATGCCGTACCTTCCCTCTCCCCAGTGAGGTTGGATTGCCCTATGTTAAAAAGTCTAAAAAGCAAAAAAACGCCGCGCTCCCAATTGCATCAACTGAGGCCGCGCGGCCGTATCATGAAAAGGTTGCGACCAGACCTCTAAGCCGGGTTCTGTCCTTAAAGGCAGCCATCTGTCTCGACGCC
>USBP01000041.1 GCA_900552985.1 uncultured Oscillospiraceae bacterium | reverse complement strand
GCTGGCGGCCGGCCTGGAGCTTTCGGCCGGCGGGATCGACGCTTTCCGCGAGGCAATCAACGCCTATGCCTCGCAGCAGGACATGCCATACCCTATCTTGCGGCTGGATTGCCGCCTGAACCCCGTCTATCTCACGCTGGATATGGTGGATGCGGTCAGCGCGCTCGAGCCCTTTGGCGCAGGCAATCCACAGCCGCTGTTCGGCCTGTTCCGGATGCGGCTGGAGGCCGTGCAGCCGGTGGGCGGCGGCAAGCATCTGCGCCTGCGTTTTTCGCGTGGCGGCGTGCAGATTACAGCGGTGCGGTTTGGCGTTTCTCCCGCGGAATTTCCCTATCAGATCGGGGATGTGGCCGATCTGGCTGTGCGGGTCTCCCGCAGCGAGTTTCGCGGGCGCGCAGATCTCTCTATCCAGGTTCATGACATGCGGCTCTCCGGTATGGATGAGGACGCGCTGCTCGCGTCTCAACGGCTTTATGAAGCGTACCGCCGCGGAGAGCTGCATACGATGGAGCAAGCGCGGCGGGCGCTGCCCTCCAGGGAGCAGATGGCGCAGCTTTACCGCATGCTGCGCGCGCACGCCGGCTGGCGCTTTGGCGCCGAACTGCTCTGCCTTCGCCTCATGGGGAAAGGCGGGAATTTCTGCCAGGTACAGGTTGCTCTGGACGCTTTGCAGGAGCTCCATCTGATTCAGAAAACCGAAGAGGGGAATATTCTCCTTCCGCCGGATACAATAAAAGTAAACCTTGATGATTCCCAGATTTTGCAGAGCCTGCGGGCAATAGGAGGCGACAGCGATGGCACAGCCAAAAGAGACGCTTAACACGGAGCTGCACGGCAGCCTGCCGGTGATTCGGGATAACGCCGCAAAGCCAGAGACGCAGCCGGCCGCGCCCAAGGCGGGCGACGGCTATGCCCCCTTGCGGGAGCTGCTGACCAAAAGCTTCACCGATGCGGAGATTGCCCAGGTTGATAAAGCCTATGCCCTCGCCCGCCAGGCGCATGAGGGCCAGCTGCGCTATTCCGGGGAGCCCTATATCATTCACCCCATCTGTGTGGCGCGTATCCTCGCGGAGATGGGGATGGATCAGGAATCCGTTATCGCCGCGCTGCTGCACGATGTGGTGGAGGATACGGATGAAACGTTGGAGGATATCACGGCCAAGTTCGGCAAAGCTGTGGCCTACCTCGTGGACGGCGTGACCAAGCTGGGCAAGGTGCCGCTCTCCACCAAGGAGGAGCAGCAGGCGGAGAATATCCGCAAGATGCTGCTGGCAATGTCGCAGGATATCCGCGTTATCATCATCAAGCTGGCGGACCGCCTGCACAATATGCGCACGCTGAATTTTAAGCCGCCGCAAAAGCGGCGCGATACGGCGCTGGAAACGCTGGAAATCTACGCTCCCATCGCGCACCGGCTCGGTATCCGCGCCATCAAGGAGGAGCTGGAGGATCTTGCCATCAGCTATCTCGACCCGGTTGCCTACCACGAGATTGAGGAATCCATCCAGTTGCAGGGCAACGCGCGGCGGGAATTTTTGGAGGAAATTAAGGCCCGCATCCAGGCGCGCGTCGATCAGGTTGTGCCCGGCGCGCACATTGACGGCCGCATCAAAAGCGTGCACGGCATCTACCGCAAAATGTATATGCAGAATCATAACTTCGATGAGATTTATGATATCTACGCTGTGCGCATCATTGTCGATTCCGTAATCGACTGCTATAACTGCCTGGGCATCATTCACGATATGTTCCGCCCGATCCCGGGCCGCTTCAAGGATTATATCTCCACGCCGAAGCCGAATATGTATCAATCCCTCCACACAACCGTTATCGGCAAGGAGGGCGTGCCGTTTGAGGTGCAGATCCGCACTTGGGAAATGCACTACACAGCGGAGTACGGCATCGCCGCGCACTGGAAATATAAGCTTGGCATGTCCGGCAAGGATAAATTTGAGGAGCGGCTTGCATGGATCCGCCAGCTGCTTGAAAACCAGAAGGACAGCGAAAATGTGGAGGATATCGTCCAGACGATCAAAAGCGACCTCGTGCCGGACGATGTGTTCGTCTTTACGCCGCGCGGCGATGTGATCAACCTCCCCAGCGGCGCAACGGTCATCGATTTCGCCTATGCCATCCACTCTGCCGTGGGCAACCGCATGGTGGGCGCAAAGGTAGACGGCAGGATCGTCCCGCTCGATTATCAGGTAAAAACCGGCGAGATTGTCGAGGTGCTCACCTCGGCGCAGCCTGGCAAAGGCCCAAGCCGGGATTGGCTGAAGATCGTGCGCACCAGTGAGGCGCGCGGCAAAATCCGCGCCTGGTACAAAAAGGAGAAACGGGAGGAGAATATTGCCGAGGGCAAGGCGGAGCTTGAGCGGGAATTCCGGCGCAACAATATCCGCCTGACAGACGATGCGCTCAAGGAGTTTTTGCAGAAGCTTGCAGAGCGGCAGCATTGCAACTCCATGGAGGATTTCTATGCCGCTATCGGTTACGGAGGCATCTCCATCCAGCGCATGATGCCTGCCATCAAGGAAGCCTACTACAAGCTGATTAAAGCGGATCGACCGCCTGAGGTTGTCATCACGCCGCCGAAGAAACGTGTCAGGAGCAGCGAGGGCGTGATCGTGGAGGGGATTGACAACTGCCTGATTAAGTTTGCGCGCTGCTGCAGCCCGCTGCCGGGCGACGAGATCATCGGCTTCATCACGCGCGGGTTCAGCGCCACGGCGTGTCTATCCACAAGCGGGATTGCACGAACGTGCCGCAGGTGATCGCCCTGTGCAACGAGCCGGAGCGGTGGATCACCGCTTATTGGGATAAAAATGTGAAGGAGGAATTTAAATCCTCCCTGCTTATCACCTGCCTGGATCGCGTAGGGTTGCTTGCGGACGTTTCCGGCCTACTTGCCAACATGCATGTCATGATCCATTCCATGAACACGCGCGAATTAAAGGACGGCCGCTGCACGCTGACCATGACGATCACGGTCGACGGCGTGGAGCATCTGCGCAGCGTGATGGCGAAGGTGTCAAAAATCAGCGGCGTCTTAAAGGTGGACCGCTCATAAATTTGGTGGGGGAACGAAAATGGAAAAGCTGCTTGCCGTCGGATTGGGCGGCGCGCTGGGCGCTATCCTGCGCTACCTGATCAGTCTGCTGCCCTGGAGGGGGGATTTTCCGCTTCTGACGCTGCTGACCAATCTGCTCGGCGCGGTTGCCATCGGATTTATCGCGGGCGCGGCGGCCCGCAGCAGAATAGCTGCACTGCCATCTCTATTTTGGAAAACGGGCGTCTGCGGCGGTTTTACTACATTTTCCACCTTTTCGCTGGAGGCCGTTTCCCTGCTGGAAAGCGGCAGCAAGGCTCTGGGCATGCTCTACATATTGCTCAGCGTTTTGCTATGTCTGGGCGGGGTTTGTGCCGGCCAAGCCGCCGCAAGCCTGCTCTTAAAGCAGGCGGCTCAATAACCCGTGCTCCTCCCCTGCCCGTACCAATACGCATTTTTCACACGCCTAAGAAAGGAGCCGCCATGCCGCTGGAACGTATCGATAAGCTGATCGCCTCCCAGGGGGCGCTTTCGCGCAGCGATGTGCGCAGGCTTATAAGAAGCGGCGCCGTTGTGCTCAACGGCGCCCCCGTGCGGGATGCCGCGCAAAAAGCCGACCCGGAAGCGGATCGGGTCACGGTTTCCGGCCAGCCTCTTCTCATTTCCAAATATCTTTATCTCATGCTGGATAAGCCGGAGGGGATTGTCTCGGCCAGCCGGGATCCAAAGCAAAAAACAGTGGTTGATCTTGTTCCCGCAGAGCTTCGCCGGAGCGGGCTGTTCCCCGCGGGTCGGCTGGATAAGGACACCACCGGTTTTGTATTAATCACCAACGACGGCGATTTTGCCCACCGCATCCTCTCGCCCAAAAAGCATATCCCCAAAACCTACCTTGCGCGGCTGGCCCGCCCGGCGGATGAAACGCTTGCAGAGGCGTTCCGCTCCGGTGTGGTTCTGGCGGATGGCACTCGCTGCATGGAGGCCGGGCTGCGGATATTGGAGGGCGGCGAAACGCCGCTGGCAGAGGTGGTGCTCCGAGAGGGAAAATACCACCAGATCAGGCGGATGTTCGCCGCCCTTGGCAACGAGGTCACGGCCCTGCGCCGCATTAAAATGGGCAATCTCCCGCTTGATGAAACGCTCGGCCCGGGCGGGTGCCGGCAAATCACGGCGCAGGAGCTTGCGCGCATCACACGAGGGGAGAAGAGGGAGGAGGCATAGGTCGAGATGACAATTTTTTTGAACGGCGGTGGAGATAGGGCCTAGATTGCCCCAACATATCAGCTCTTCAGCGAAAGCATTGACCATGCAAAGCCCTTGCTATATATCCCGCTCGCTATGGAGCCGAAGCGGTTTCCGAGCTGCCTTGCATGGATTACAGAGGAATTTAAGCAATTCCGACTTGCCGGGATCGACATGGTCTCTTCCATGGAAGAGCTGTATCAAAAGGATTTCGCGGATTATTGCGCGCTTTTTTTCGGCGGCGGAAACACCTACCGGCTGCTATCTGGGCTGAAAGCAAGCGGCTGCTTTAAAAAAATTGACAATTATATTCGTCACGACGGCGTTGTCTTCGGCGGCAGCGCGGGCGCAATCATCTTTGGCGCAACAATTGACAGCTGCGCATGTGACGACGAAAACGATATTCGTTTAACGGATACGTCGGGTTTTGATGTTTTAAACGGCGCTTCCCTTCTGTGCCATTACACCAACCGCGCGCAGCAAGCGCACCAGCGCAGTACAGAGCATCTGCTCGCCCTCTCGAAGCAGGGGCCGATTATCGCCTTGCCCGAGGAGAATACCATTCTGGTCCACGAGCACAATATCAGAGTGATCGGCTCCAGGCCCTATTATGAATTTGCGGGTGGCAAACGGCTCAAAAAACACCCGACTCATACTCAGCTACGCCCTTAACTCCGCAAAACTGAAATAGGAGTTTTGATCGCTCGTTTTGTGCAAATGGGAACTTCCTCCATGAGGATGTGGAGCTTGTGTTCGCAGAGGAGCTCATCGAGCTGGTGCGGGCAAATGTGCCGCATTAACGGCCCTGCCCGAAGAAACATCCAACAACGAAGGAAAACAAAAGGAGCAGAGAAGGAGGGGCCGCCCCTTTCTCTGCTCCTTTTTCAGCGCCATAATCCGCACCCGCAATTCAGGCCTCCCTTTTTATTGCTCCAAACGCGCGCAGGCCCGGCCTGCGGCATAGGAAACTACGGCGCCAGCGGCCACACAGGCAATCTCAAGCGCCAACTCCGGCGGAGTGGTCTGGCCAAATGGCACAATCATCACCGTGCTCGCCGCCACAATCCCGAGGATGGCGTGCGATATTCCGGAATACCATTTTTGGTATGCGGCGTCAACCGCTTTGGGAAGCAGCAGCAGGCAGGCGCCCACTGCCAATGGGATACAAACCGGAAGCGACAGCCGGGAGATCCCCTCCAGCATCGGCTGATACAGCCCAAAAAACAACAGAATGGTGGATGAACTCAGCCCGGGCACTACAAAGCTGATCCCCCACATGACCCCGCAGAACAGGAACCCCCATAGATCCGGCGCAATCTGGACGGAAGATGTTCGCCTGAGCGCCAGCAGCACCCCTAACATTGCGGCAAAGCCAATACACATCGCCAGATAGGAGCAGCCCCTTCGCCCCTTTTTCCCCGCGTTGTGCCACAATTCCGGCATCGTGCCAAGGATAAAGCCGATAAACACACAGGTGACGGCCCGGCTGTTTTGCTCCATCAGCCATCCGGCCAGCCCCGACAGGCCGATAAAGCCGACCCCTATCCCGAGCAGAAATACGCACAGCTTCAACCAATGCGCACGGATGGCTTTGAACGGATGCGACAAAAGCTCGAGCAGCGGGCGGTACATCCCAAACGCCACGCACAGCGTACCGCCGCTGATCCCCGGCATGATCGCCCCAAAGCCGACCACGACGCCCTGAAACAGCCGCACGATATTTTGCTTGATCCCTGTTTTGATCAGACGTCCCTTTTGCATCAAACTGTTTCCGCCCATTCCGATAAATGATTCAACCCGGCCTTGCTGCCGGAGACAAACATGATATCCCCCTTGCGAAATACATAGTCGGGGTGAATGCTCTCAATGACCTCCCCATTGTTTTCAATGGCGATGATATTCAGCCCGAACTGCCCGCGCAGATTCACCTCTAAAATCGTTTTACCCACTATCTTTTCCGGTATCATCAATTTGGAGATGTTGACCCGCTCGCTCAGCTGGATAAAATCCAGCATTTTAGAGGTCTCCAGGCGGTGCGCCAGGCGGATGGCCATATCGCGCTCCGGATAGACCACCTCCGCGCCGAGCTTGGCCAATATTTTGCCATGCTCGCTGCTGTTTGCCTTGGCCACGACCAGAGGAATCCCAATCTCAACCAGGTTCAATGTAGTGAGGATTGAGGTGTCAATCTGCTCCCCAATGCATACCACCACCACATCGCAATTTTGAATGCCGGTTTCCATCAGGGATTTTTTATCCAGGCTTCTCACAATCATTGCGTTTTCTGTGATCTCACGGAACTCGCGGATTTTCTCCTCGCTCTTGTCCAAAACAAGCAGCTCTGCGCCGGAATCCGCCAGCTCCATCGCCAGGGCGTAGCCAAACCGCCCCAACCCTATAATGCCATAAATCGCTTTATCCTTCTTCGGTTTATGAAACATAACTACCTCCTGCTTGTCAGCCAATTGCAATATTTCCGTTTGGATAACGAATCCGCTCCCCCTGGGTAAAATGCCAGAGCGAGGCAATCGTCAGCGGGCCAAGCCGCCCGATGTACATGATCAAAACCGACAGCAGCTTACTGCCGTCAGAAAGGCCCGGCGTAATCCCCGTGGAAAGCCCGACCGTGCCAAAGGCGCTGGTAACCTCAAACAGCGCATCCATCAGCGAAATACCAGGCTCCATGACCACCATCAGATAGGTCCCCGTCAGGATGACGCCCAGGGCAATCAGCGTAATCACCGCCGCCTTGCGGAAAGCATCCGACGGGATGGAATAATGAAAGCCCTTTTCCGTCTCATTGGTAGCGGCCGATTTGATGCCCTGCAGCAGCACAAAAAAGGTGCTTGTTTTGATACCTCCGCCGGTCGAACCGGGGGAAGCGCCAATAAACATCAGAGCGGTCAGCACAAGCAGGCCGGGCGTGGAAAACGTGCCGAGCGGATAGGTGGAAAAGCCGGCTGTTCTGGCGGATACGCTGTGGAAGAAAGCGCCGAGCCATGTCACATCCTCGGTCAGCTTGATCAAAACGGCGCCCGCTGCGATTAAAACTACACTGACGGAGAGCACTACCTTCGTGTGCATGGAGAATTTTCTCCAACAAAACCGCTTTTTCAATATCTCCTGAATCACCAGGAAACCGATTCCCCCAAAAAAGATCAGCCCGCAGGTGACCAGATTCAGCATCACGTTATCCCGATAAGGGATCATATTTTGAAGATTGCCTAAAATATCGAAGCCTGAATTGTTAAATGCGGCCACAGAGTGGAACAGACTGATCCCTGCGGCCCTGAGCGGCGGATAATCCTGGATAAACACTGTAAAGCTCAAAACAGCGCCTGAAAGCTCGAACACCAGCGTCGTCAGAAAAATGCTTTTGACAAACCGGACCATCCCCTTGCCGGAATCCAGGTTCATGGCCTCGCGGATCAGGTTTCTCCCCTTCAGATTCACTCGTTTCCCCATCGCCAGGATGATGCCCGCGCCTACAGCCGTTACCCCGAGCCCTCCGATCTGGATTAAGGAACCCAGAAAAAACTGCCCAAGCGGCGTAAAGGTATCCCCTGCGTCAATGGCGATCAGCCCCGTTACACAGACAGCGCTGGTGGAGGTATACAATGCGTCAATATACCGCACGGTTACGCCATCCTGAATGCTGCACGGCAGCATCAGAAGCACGGAGCCCAGCAGGATGACTAGCGCAAAGCCCAGTGCGATAATGCGCCCCGGGGATTGCCGTTTAATCAGCTGAATCATAGCATAGCCTCGCTTCTTACCAAATCTCAAACACCCAGCCCTTGCTCACTCGCCGTCAA
Organism: uncultured Oscillospiraceae bacterium; assembly: GCA_900552985.1. Taxonomy (GTDB): domain Bacteria; phylum Bacillota; class Clostridia; order Oscillospirales; family Acutalibacteraceae; genus Fimivicinus; species Fimivicinus intestinavium. Next base: position 857 of record USBP01000041.1, on the reverse strand, counting down.
TCATACGGTAGCCCACGCCGAGCTCGTTGAGGATATAGGGATTCTCCCCTGGCCGGCTGCCAAACTTTTTGCGGATATTCGCCATGTTGACCTGCAGCTTTTTGGTGCTGCCGGGATCCGGACCGCCCCAAATCACACGGGCAATCGCGGCATAGGTCAGCACTTTGCCGGCATGCTCAGAAAGCAGGGCGACAATATTGTATTCCGTCTGTGTCAGCTTCACCTCCCGGCCGTCGATGCAAACCTGCCTGCGGTCATAATCAATGACGAGACCCCCAGCCGTAAACGTGCCCCCCGGGAGCGCGCCGGATGCCGCGCTGTGCCGGCTGTTGCGCAGCGCCGCACGCACGCGCGCCATCAGCTCCCCCGTGCCAAACGGCTTTGCGATATAATCATTTGCACCCAGATCCAGAGCGGCAATTTTATCCTGCTCCGCAGTCCGCGCCGACAAAACGATGATAGGTACGATGGAATCCGTGCGAACTGCCTTGATGAATTCCTGCCCATCCTGATCCGGCAGCCCTAAATCCAGGATCACCAGATCCGGGGTATGGGATAAGAACATGGCGTTTCCCTGGGCGCATGTTTCCGCCGTCAAAACCTGATAGCCATTCGTATCCAATATCATTTTGACAAAGCTGCGAATATTCGCCTCATCCTCAATGATCAGAATTTTGTATTTATTATTGCTCATTTTCCGTATCCTCCGTCTCCAGTGAAAAACGGATCGTTGTACCCTGATTTACGCTGCTCTCCACCTGGAGCTCCCCGTCGTGCGCCTTGATAATCGCAGCGCATACAGATAGGCCGATGCCCATATTATGCTTGCTGCTGTCCGTTGGAAGACACCCGTTTTC
>USBP01000040.1 GCA_900552985.1 uncultured Oscillospiraceae bacterium | reverse complement strand
CATCACAGCGGAAACCGCCATGGCAATGGCCAGCCCCTCGCCTGTCAGAGGGATATCGGGCGTCTGCGCATCATTTCTCTCGCCGGCAGCGTCAGAAGGCTGTGTACCGTCAACATCCGTAACGTCGCCATCCGAATCCGAACCAGCCGCAGTGGTACCCTCGGGCTGTGTTTCCTGCGGCTCTGTGGAGGTATCTGTGGTGGGCGCGGAAGGCTCCCCGGTATTGGAGCCATTCGGGCCGTCCAGCCGCCACAGCTGCGTGCCGTAGAAGGGGTTGGCCGTGCCGATGCACAGGCCCGCATCCGTAATGGCAAACACGCGGCAGCCATGGTTATACGGATCGCCAAAGCCGTTGCGGGTGATGGCGTCGAAGTTGAGCCCATCCTCAGACACCAGAAGGTCAAACCCACGTTCCCCCTGGCTGAGGTATTTACACACGCCGATGAAATAGTAGAAATTATCCACTGTCTCCTGATTCAAGATGCCATCCAGCGTTTCTTTGACGGAATCCGGCAGATAATCGCGAATGCTTTCGTAAGCGGAAACCACCTTGCGAAGCAGCTCATAAAATTTCTCTGTGGAGGCGAGATCGTCTATCCCGCCCTGATCCAGCAGCTCTGTCATGCCGGACATTGCGCCCGCCATTGTGCTCAGCTTGCTTTCTGCACCGGCGCTTCTGGCGGCCGATTGGTCATTCTGCCGGCCGATCAGCTCCAAAAGCTCCTTGATATACTGAAGCTGCGTTTTCCACTCCTCTGGAGTACGCCTGAGGATATCGCCGTTGGTCAGCTGCATAACGGGATAGGCGAGGCTGCCAATATCAAAGGTGCCGACATACAGCCTGCCCTCATAGCTCACCATACGCCAGACATACTGGTTCAGATTACTGCCAAGGCCTGCGCCGAGATTGCCCTTCACCTCCGGGAACAGCTCATTTGGTTCGCCGGCAACCATCTCTATGTTCTCCTCCGCGTCCATGCGCCACAGGCAAACAGGAGCGTCCAAGTCCTTATACAGCTCCTCAAAATTCATCTGCAACACCGCGGGAAGAGCGATCATCGGATCATTATATCCGCCGATATAGAGATATCCGTCATGGACAACCAGATTGGCCGCGCCCGAGCGGTCGGCGCCAAGGCCATAGGGATAACGGGCGCCATCCTCCGGGTCGCCGATGAGCAGGCGGAAATTCCACTTGCCGGAAGCATCCTCTTCGCCGCAGAACATGGCAAACGCCTGCTTATTGCCGCTCTTTCCGGTAACCACGGTGACGTAGATCTTATCATTGAAGGTTACCATATCCCAGATCGCGCCGCCAAAGATGCTGTCGCTGTAAAGATACGCCGGATAATCCAGCAGATCCTCCTGTGTGCAGATCACCTCAAAGGATTCCTGCCCGGCGGAGGGGTTTTCGGAGGCAACGATATAAGCGCCATCGTTCCCAATCATGCTCGCGACCAGCTTGCCATTGACAGTGGTCAGGCCGCGGATGCTGACCGAAATCAGCGGGTTCGTCAGCTTTTCGCAGACATAGACGATTTTGGAGGCATCGTTGTTCGCGGGATCCACCTCTACCATATAGGCGCCCAGCCCACCTCCGGAGGAGGCGAAATACAGCTTTCCATTAAATTCAATGGCCGCCCGATATTGCGAGGTGTTCTCCGGCCCACGCACAATCTTGACGTCGCCTGTCCGCATGTTCACCCGCAGCAAAACGCCGCGCACTGCGTCTGAGGGATTGTTCTCCGCATCCCCCGTATACATGGAGCCGTTATACAGCGCATCCAGCACCGCTTTATAAACATCCAGCCCCATACCGCTTTGCATGGCCAGTATCTTAATCGTGGACCAAATTGCAGCATAGCAGGTGCCTACATACATATAGTCCCCATAGCCGACTGCGGACCAGGAATAGCTTTGCCCCCGGTCATTCTCGCCGCTGTCATACTCGATGATACCGTCCACCTCGCCCAGCCCGGCCTCCGGATGCGAAATTTTCTGCGCCGTATACTCCCCTGAGGGAGAAGTATAGGTGACTCCTCCGCCGGCAGCCAAAGCGGACACACCACTCATACAAATGCACAGCGCCAATACGGCCGCCAGAATCTTTTTGGCTTTTCCCATCTTTTTGACTCCTCTCCAATCATATTATTTTTGAACGAAGATTCCCAGAATCTAAATTCAATTATATTCGCACCATCTAAAGAAGTCAAGAAATATATACAAAATAATTGCTTAACATTATAAATAATATATAAAATATAGACACCAGATCGCACTTTGTTGATTTTCTGCGAAAAACATGATAATATCTGAACAAAATAAACCGGATGAGAGGAACCGCCATGACGATCTTATATGAACTGGGATCCAACCTGTATGTCAATCTCACGAACCGCTGCCCTTGCCGCTGCGCATTCTGTATCCGCCAAAAAACCGAGGGAATCGGCAGCGAAGGCAGCCTTTGGCTGGAGCATGAGCCTGATTTTGACGAGGTGATCCGCGCGTTTGAGGAGCGGGAGATTTCTGCCTACCATTCTATCGTCTTTTGCGGATATGGGGAACCATTGGAGCGCATTGACCTCGTAGTGGCCGTCTGCAAATATCTCAAAGAAAAAGACCCGGGCTGCAAGCTCCGGGTCAACACCAACGGCCTAAGCGACTTGATCCACGGTTTTCCGACCGCGCGCCTGCTGCGCGGGCTGGTGGATTCCGTCTCTATCAGTTTGAACGCACCGGACGCCGCCTCTTACAACCGGCTGTGCCGCCCTGTTTTTGGCGAGCCAGCCTTTCGCGCCATGCTGCAATTTGCACAGGATTGCAAACAGCTCCTGCCGGAGGCTGTTCTCTCCGTAGTCGATTGCCTGCCGACGGAAGATCTGGAAGCATGCCGACGTGTTGCGCGGGAGGCGGGGCTTCCCCTGCGGGTGCGCGCCTATATTGACGCATAAAGGCCTCTGCGTCAGGGAAAGCGCACCCAGCCGGCAAGCAGCACTCACGCCGGGCGTTCTTTCTATTTAAATTTGCGCAAATTTGCCGCGCATATCCCTCCTAAAGCGCCGCACAACAGCATAACAGCCACAAGAATATAAAAATGCACGCCTGCGGAGCCCCGGTTTGCAATCAACGCCATCGCGCTAACTGCCGCAATGAGCGGCAATGCAGCTAACACACCGAACGGAAGCCCCTTGCGGTGGAAGGGCCGCGTTACAAAAAAGCCGGCTACAAACGAAGCAACGCCGCCCGCAAGCAAGCCTAAAAGATAGACGCTGGCGCCGTTCAGATCGGATTTAACGATAATCCAAGCAAAAATTGCCAATAGAAGCAATAAAAAAATCATACCAACGGCAAAACCGGTCAAGACACGAATTACCAACGCGTGCGGGCGATTCTGACCGGCCGCTTTTTTCTTCTTTGCCTGACTCATACGATCCCCCTCCTGTTCTAATATCAAAAATATGAGACAAAGAGGGCGGATATGCCGCAAAAAGAATCAACGCAACCGCATAAGCGGCTGGAATAAACACAAGCGGCGGAACCACTGGTTCTCCCAGCTATTCCGCCGCCTGTTGTTTCTTTTTCGCAGTGTCTTATTCCTCGTCCTTCTTTTCTGCCTGAGCCGCTTCCTCAGCCTGAGCGGTGGAGGCAGTCTCCGGAAGATCCTTTTTCCTGCCGCGCCGCTTTCCTTTTTTGGCGCCTTCCTCTGCGGCGCGCTTGGCGCGTTCCTCCTGCGCCTTGGCCTGCGCTGCCTCGCGCTCAGCGGCCAGTTTTTCATTCGCGGTGTTATTCGTCTGGACGGCCCAACGGGCAATGCGCATCTTGTTGCGATCCGCGCCGGTCTCGATGATAAGAGAATCCTCCTTCACCGTGACAACACGGCCCATGATGCCGCCGATTGTCGTGATCTCATCGCCGACCTGCAAGCTGTCGCGCATTTCCTGCTCTTTTTTCTGCTGTTTCTTTTGCGGGCGAATCATGACAAAATACATAATCGCGAACATGGCGACCATCAAAAGAATCATGGTGTAGGGGGATGAGGACGCCGTACCGCTGCCCGAAGTCAAGAGATGAAAAGCTGCCATTCAATTGCTACCTCCGTGATTTTATAATACTGCTATTATACCTGCAACAGCAGGAATATGCAAGCGTCAAAATACAGTTTATCCTGCAAAAAACAGAAAAACGAAAGGGGCGGCCACATGGAATATTGGGATGTCTGTGATCAAAACGGACGCCGTACCGGAGGCATCCGGCCGAAGGGCGCAAGCTACGCGGCTGGCGAATTTCAAACCACCATAGAGGCCTGGGTAATAAATAGCCGCGGTGAAATCCTGATTCAGCAACGCAGCATGCAGTGCGAAATTCTGCCCGGCGTCTGGGCGCTGACCACAGGGCGCATGCTTGCCGGAGAAAGCACGGCGCAGGGCTGTATCCGGGAGCTGCGGGAAGAGCTCGGCATCACCGTTACGCCGGAGCAGCTTACGTTTTTGCGGCGTATCCCGCGCGGCGAACTGCTGTGGGAGCACTATCTGGTGCGCGCGGACGCGGCGCTGGGCACTCTGACGCTCCAGAAAGAGGAGGTCGCACAGGCAAAATGGGTATCCCCTTCCGCCTTCCGCCGGTTGCTGAAGGAAAATCAGCTCTTTTTCTATCCGGAAATCATGTCTGTCCTAACACAGGCCATTTCGTCATTCCAAGGCAAGAAGCAGGAAAACCACCCGCTCTCTCGATAAGCGGGCCCTGTCCTGAGCCGCGCGGCCCGACAGTTCCTCCCCCCACCGAACAGCCAGCTGGAACAACGAGAGCTTTCTAACCTGCCCTGGGATTTTGACTCTGCCTTTTCCGGAGAAAAAATGGAGCCTTCCTGGTACAGCCGCAGAACGGCCGCACACAGGAAGGCTCCCTGCGTTAAAATAACTTTGGACAACGCCGTCTCAACGGTTCATCCACCCGTTTACGCCAATCCTATGCCCCGCAGGACATGGGCTTCATGTTTATCTATCGTCACGGGCCTTCCGGCGGCGTATAGGCCGCGCCAATACCAGCACTGCCAGTGCAGATGCAGGCACTGCCAAAAGCAGCAGGCTGCGCGCGTCCCCTGTCAGTGGGTTTTCCGCCTCGGTGCTGCCGGGCTCGGAAGCCTCCGGCATCTCAGTGGATGGTTCGACAGCTTGTCCCCCATCCTGCCCGTTGGGCTGTGTCACCGTTTCAGATGGCGCCTGTCCGGTCTGCTCCGGGGCCTCGGTGACAGGCTGGGAGGGTTCTGTAATGTCCGAATCAGCCTCTAAAAACGCATTGGTGCGCATTTTAACCATGCAGATATTCTTTGCACACCGGCGCAGCGCTTCCCCATACCCGATGGGGTCCCTCTCATAGGCCTGCTTCATGGAGGGCTCCAGAACAATCTTGCGCACGCTCCAGAGCATACACAGCAATTCATCGTTGCCGGCATAGACGGCAAGATTCGGATTCATATATCCTTTCCCGGTGAAATTCAAATAGAAATCCGTCACGACAATCCCCTCAAAGCCCCACTCCTCTCGGAGCAGCTGCGTCAACAGCGCATAGCTTCCGCCGCACCAGTCCGTCCCGATCCGGTTGAGTCCGGACATCATGCCGGAGGCATCTGCCTCCTTCACGGCGATCTCAAAGGGTTTCAAATAAAGCTCGCGCATTGCCTGCTCATTGCACCAGGTGAAAACGCCGTAGCGGTTTGTCTCCTGATCGTTGAGGGCAAAATGCTTCAGAGTAACCACCAGGTTTTCGCTCTGTGCACCGCGGATGACTGCCGCCGCCATCTTGCCGGAAAGCAGCGGATCCTCAGAATAATATTCAAAGTTCTGTCCACCCATCGGGTTGCGGTGCAGGTTTGCCGCCGGCGCATACCATACATGCGTGCCGAGCTCCGCAGCGCATTTGCCGACGGCAGAGCCCATCTCCTGCGCCAGTGCGTCATTAAACGTGCAGGCGATAATGGTTTCGGTCGGGAACGCCAGGCTTGACTCCGAGGCAAAAAATCCGTTTTTGCCCTTAATGCTGGCCGGGCCGTCGTTATCCACGGTTGCCGGGATACCCAGCCGTTCAATGGCCGGCGATTGATAGCCGCAATTGCCCACAAGCTCAATCATTTCATCCACGGTCAGCTGATCCAAAAACGCATCCCAAAGGGATTCATCCTCATACACATCCCGCAAGGTGATCACACCGGTGTCATAGACCGCGCCCGTCGTTGGAACCGTGCCCTCTGTTTTCGGCGCTGGCTCCTCATCCGCATTGCGGATGGCATCCGTCATCTGTGTCATTGGGCCCTGGGGATAGGTTCCCTCCGGGTCGCTGCGGGAAAAATAGGTGATGCCGCCCGCAACGTCAGAAAACAGGTTTTGAATTTGGGCGCCCGTGGCATCGTCATAACGCCGGATGACCGGCTCCTCCAGCGTGAAGTGCTCCTCAGCCACGCTCTCCCACACATTGCGCCGGACGCTCACAATATAGTCGCCTGCATCCAGCACCCATGCCTGCTCCTTCTTCTCATCATAGGAGGCCATATCGTCGAAATCATAGGTGAGCGTTACCGTCTGCGATTCGCCAGGGGCAAGCAGTTTCGTTTTTGCATAGGCCGCAAGGGCGATCGCACTTTTTTCCAGCCCGCCTGTCTGGTACGGAGCAGAAAAATACACCTGCACCACATCCTTGCCCGCGCGCTGCCCGCAGTTTGTCACCTGCACCACAGCCTGCACGGTGTCGCCATCCGATGTGATGGAGCGGACATCCCACTGGAAATCCGTGTAGGATAGCCCGTATCCAAACGGATATTGCACCTGATCCTGCGCAAAGGTCTCGAAATAGCGATAGCCGATATAAATGCTTTCCTGATATTCGATATACTTATTAGAAGTGCCTGAATAGGTATAGTCTCCAAAATTAGCGCTGGAGGGATGGTCAGCCACCCGGTAGGCAATCGTATCCGCCAGCCTGCCGGAGGGATTCACCTTACCGGAGAGGACATCCGCCACCGCCTGCATACCCGCCACGCCGGGAAGCCCGACGAACAGAGCGGCCTCAATGGAATCATACTCCTCAAGCCAGCCCATCTCCGGCATGTTTGCAACGTTGAAAACCACAATCACATGCTCATATGCCTGCGCCACATAGTCCAGAAGGGCACGCTCGTCCTCTATCATCTGCAAATCCTTCTCTGCCATATCGGAGCCCTCCGAGCCGCCGCGGCCATAGAAAAAGATCGCTGTGTCGGAAAATGCCTCAGCGTTTTCCTTCAACGTGTCAGAGAGGCGGTCTACCGGCATCTCCACACGGGTAGCGCCGCCGAACAGAAGCCTTGTGCCAAGGCTGAAGATATCCTGCGCATTGAGCAGCTCCTCCACATTGAGCGGATGCTTCCGATCCCATTGGTCATAGGCGGATTTTAACTCCGTGTTATAGGAGATGCCCGCCTGCTCCAAAGCGGTATAAAAATCGGTGACATTGCTGCTGTCAATCATTCCGGAACCTCCGCCGCCGTAAAATGCATTCACGGAGGCCACCCCGAACACGTTGACCTTTTGCCCATCCAGCGGTAAGCAGTTGTTTTCGTTTTTCAGCAGAACGATTCCTTCCGCCTCCGTTTGATAGGCCACCTGCTGTGCATACTGCTGCGCCGAGCTTGGGCTCTCCGCCGCCTGCGCTACAGGCAGCACGGCCGCCTGCGCCAACAGCATGCCTGCCAGCACGAGGCTGAGCCACTTCTTCCCTGATTTCAATTTGCTCCCTCTTTTCTAAAACAGTCTTTTGCAGCGCTTGGAACCCTATCCAATTTTCCAAGCGTTACCGCCGCAATTATACATCGAATTAGCTAAAGAATCCAGTATTTTATAAAGATTCGTTATAAATTTTAGATTATGTTCTAAATAAAAATGTTTTATTATTAAAAACGGTTTTATTTTCAGCATTAAATTTCTAAATTTGAAGTTTGCATTTTGGTAACAAAAAATGATACAATTCCAACATACCATGAATGCAAAACGAAGGGACGGAGGTTTTTATGAATCTGTTGGAGCAACTTAAAACCTGGACCAGCGAGAATTTCTGGGATAAGCTGCTGGGCTTTCTGCCGGAATTGATTGCCGCAGCGCTGATATTGGCGGTTGGCTTCTGGCTGGCAAAGCTGGTGGGAAAGCTGTTGACCAAGGGCCTGATTGCAAAAAATGTGGATGCTGCTGTGCAGCCATTCATCCGCAATGTTGTGGAGCTTGTGATCAAATTCGGCGTGATCCTCTCCGCCCTTTCCACGCTGGGCATCAACCTCAACTCCTTTATCACCGCGTTGGGCGCGGCAGGCGTGACTGCCGGCATCGGCTTGAAGGATAGTATCGCCCAATTTGCCAGCGGATTACAGATTCTCATCACCAAGCCCTTTAAAAGCGGCGATTTCATCGAGCTGGAAACGGTCTCCGGCACGGTGGCGGAGATCACTTTCATGAATACCACGCTCAATACCATTGATAACAAGCGCATCATTATCCCAAATTCCCACCTGACAACAAACAACATCATCAACTATACGGCGGAGCACAAGCGCAGGCTGGATCTAAGCTACAGCATCAGCTACAGCGACGATATCGCTTTGGCTAAGCGTGTGCTCCATGAGATCGTGGAGGAGAATGCCATGGTGCTCAACGATCCCGCGCCCGTCATCGGCGTCAAGGCGCACGACGCCCACGCCATTGAGCTTGCCTGCCTGATTTGGTGCCGCTCGGATGACTACTGGCCGCTCTTCTATGAGATGCAGGAGACGGTGAAGCTGAAATTTGATGAAAACGGGATCACCATCCCCTATGAGCAGCTTGATGTGCATGTGGTGAGCAGGGAGGCATAAGCGGGAAACAGGCATCAGATTCCAGACGTTAGACATCAGATATAAAAACCGGGAGCCCCTGCCTCCGAGGAGGTTGCAAGGCGCATCTACATCCGGTCGGGTCAAGACCCGACC
>USBP01000039.1 GCA_900552985.1 uncultured Oscillospiraceae bacterium | reverse complement strand
GTGCTCTTCACCCATTTTGTGCGGCTTCTGGCCACGCAAACAATATCCCACTGGCCCGACAATTCGCATGATAAAGCGCAAAATGCAGCGCGGATCACGCGCCTGGAACGATTGCGCGATACGGCGTTTCCAATCTTCTTACTTGTAGTAATCCCTAACCTACAAATGCCCGCGCGGTTTCTCATCACATAGGTCACCAACGCAGGATGAATAAAAGATTTCCCCCTCATATACAGGCGGCGGAAATCCGTATTCCGATTCATTGAAATAAATTCTGCCAAAACAATCCCTTCGCTATTGCAAATAGCCCATGCAGAAAATGTGCCGCTGCTTTTGCCTCAAGCAGCAGCACAAACAAAAGAACTCTGCGGGGGGAATCAATAGGTCAGCTGCTTTCTGCCCTTTGCCCTGCGGCGGGCAAGCACCTTCCGGCCGTTTCTGCTCGCCATACGTTTACGGAAGCCGTGCTCCATCTTCCTATGCCGTTTTTTCGGCTGATACGTCCTCTTCATACGATCTTCTGAACCTCCATTCCACAGGGAATATTGAGCATTCCCATCTGCCGGCGCAACATGAGCCGTTGGGGAATGACATACAGCCCGTTTTAAGCAACCTTGCAGAGACTCATTATATATCATCCTTTCTCTTCCTGTCAATGTTTTTTTCAGAAAAACCTTGCTGGAGCGCGCTTTCTTTTCCACATTGCCCAGGAAAGGATGTTGAAAATTCATCCGTTTTATGATAGAATAAAATAGATTGAGCAGGAATAGCAGCATGGAAAAACGGCCTTTTCTTTCCTTCACCTGCACCCTTTCTGGCCCATATGCAAACTGCCGTAAAAACAGAGGAGCGGTCAATTATGAATTCCCTTATGGAAATTTGGAAATCGGTACAGGAATATTGCAAAACACAAATCACAGAAGTCGCTTTTAATGTATGGATTGCACCGTTAACGCTTGTTCATATGGATGAGAATACCGCCCTGCTCTCCATTGAGGATACCTTTAAAAAAGAAATCGTTGCTGTGAAATTTAACGATTTGCTATGCGAAGCGTTTGAGCAGGCGCTCGGCTTTCCGATCCGCGTGGAAATCGTCATATCAGACGATTTGAAGGAGCCCGAGCCAGAAAAAACAAAAAGTGAAGAATATGAATATACCTTTGAGACCTTTATTGTGGGTTCCTCCAATAAATTCGCGCACGCTGCGGCCCAGGCAGTCGCCGCCAATCCCGGCGGCGCCTATAACCCTCTTTTTATTTATGGAAACTCCGGCCTGGGCAAAACGCATCTGCTCAACGCCATTTGCTATGAAATCCGCCGTTCCAATCCAGAGGCGGATATTCTTTATGTCAGAGGAGAGGATTTTACAAACGAGCTAATCACTTCTATAGCGGAAAAAAAGATGATTGAATTCCATAATAAATACCGCAGCGTTGACGCCCTCCTGGTGGACGACGTGCAGTTTATCTCCGGCAAAATACAGACGCAGGAGGAATTCTTCCATACCTTTGAAAACCTTTCCCAGGCCGGGAAGCAAATCGTCTTAACCTCTGACCGGCCTCCGAAAGAAATCCTCACCCTGGAAGAGCGGCTGCGCACCCGGTTTGAATGGGGCCTGCTTGCCGATATCCAACCGCCGGATTTGGAGACGCGTATTGCCATCGTCAAGCGCAAGGCACAATTGCTCAGCATTGATCTGCCGGACGATGTCACTGAATATATTGCGCAAAAGCTGAAAACCAATATCCGCCAGCTGGAGGGAGCCGTCAAACGGATGAAAGCCTATCATTCCATCGAGGGCCATCCGCCGACATTGATGCTCGCACAGCGCGCAATTAAGGATATCCTCAGCGACAGCCAGCCTGTTCCCGTCACGGTAGAAAAAATTATCCAAGAGGTCGCAAGAACATATGGAGTGACAGAGGAGGATATCCGTTCCAATAAAAGAGATTCCGCCACTTCAAAAGCCCGCCAGGCGGCGATGTATATTGTGCGGGAGGTCACTGGCCTGCCCATGAAGGCCATAGGGGATGAGTTCGGCGGAAGGGATCACTCCACCGTGCTCTACACATTAGGAAAAATCGAAAAGGAAATGGAAAAAAATCCTTCCCTGAAAGCGACGATTTCGGACACCATTAAAAATATTCAGGATCAATAAAAGATAAAGATACATTGACTTGCGCTTGATAAGCGCGGAATATTTTTCCACTGATTTCTTCACATTCCACTTTTGATTTTCCACACGGGTGTGAAGAGTTGAAAGAATGTTCGTGTTTTATAAACATCAGTCCCAATCTTTTCCCCACCTTCATATGCCGGAAAAATGAATATTGGAAGAGGCTTCCTGCCGTTTTTCCACTATTTCCACCGGCCCTATGACTAATACTATTTATAATAAAAGATATCTTTCCCTTTTCCAGACAGACAGCAGGGATTTTTCAGGAATCACAGGATGAGGAGGAACCTGTATGAAAGTAATTTGTGATGTGATCGCACTGGCGGAAGCATGCTCCAATGTGCAGAGGGCTGTTTCCACGAAGGCATCTATTCCGGCAATTGAAGGCATTTTGATGAAGGCGGACAATAACGAGCTTATGTTGACAGGATATGATCTGGAGGTCGGGATCACCACCTCCATAGAGGCGCGTGTAGAGCAGGAAGGGAGCATCATTTTAAATGCGCGGCTTCTTTGCGATATTTTGCGCAGGCTGCCGGGAGAGAGCGTTTCGATTGAGTCGGATGAGCGTCAAATGACGGTGATTCACAGTGGGGAAGCAGAATACAGCCTGATTGGGATTGCTGCGGATGAATACCCGGAGCTTCCTTCTGTCACAGGTGGATATCCTGTTGTTGTTGCTGAAGAGCTCCTGAAAAATATGATTCGTCAGACGATCTTTGCCGTTGCAGTGAATGACAGCAAGGAGGTTCATAAGGGCGTTAAGTTCGAGGTGGAAAACGGGGTGATCCGCCTGATTGCAGTGGACGGCGTCCGTTTGGCCGTGCGTACCGAGCAGATTGATTACACAGGCACAGATATTTCTTTTGTAGTGCCCTCCAAGACGCTTTCGGAAGTGACGAAGCTGCTTGGGGATGGGGAAAGCACCGTATCTATGGGGGTGGGCAAACGCCATATCGTCTTTGAGGCCGGAGGATACCATATCATTTCCCGCCTGCTGGATGGGGACTTTCTGGATTATAAAAGTGCGATTCCTGCTCACAATGCCACTCATGTGCGCGTAAACACCAAGCTGTTTATCGACAGTATTGAGCGCACCTCCCTGCTGATAACGGACCGGCTGAAAAGCCCTGTCCGCTGCGTATTTGATGAGAATACCATCCGTATTTCTAGCATTACCTCGCTGGGCAGGGCAAACGATAAAATTGATGCCGCAGTAGAGGGTAACCGCGTGGAAATCGGCTTTAATAACCGCTTTATGCTCGAAGCGCTCAAGGTGGTTGACACCGACGAGGTGCGGATTGAGCTCAACGGTGCGGTTTCCCCGATTCTCATTCTGCCGCCGGAGGGAGAAAGCTTTTTATTTCTTGTTTTGCCAGTTCGTTTAAAAAATGAGGGTTAAAAAAGAACGGAGCGTTTGATTCTATGAAAGTGAAGGTCAGGGTTGTGAAAAAGGGGGAATCGGCCCCGCCTGAAAAAGTGCGTATTTCCACTGAATTTATCCGCCTTGACGCATTGTTAAAGCTGGCTGATGCTGTGCAGACCGGCGGCCACGCCAAGCTGGTGATTCAAAACGGCGAAGTGTCCGTCAATGGCGAAGTATGCTTTATGAGAGGGAAAAAGCTGCGCCCGGGGGACGTAGCTTCCTATCAGGGAAGACAATATGAGGTAATTTCGGCATGAACGTAACCAGGCTTTCCGCAGCTCATTACAGAAACCTTGATGAGATTGAAATTTTCCCACAGGATGGCGTAAATATTATTTATGGAGAAAACGCACAGGGGAAAACCAATTTGTTGGAGAGCATCTGGATGTTTACGGGATGCAGGAGTTTCCGAGGGGCAAAGGATGCGGAGCTGATTTCCCTACAGGAGGAAGCGGCTCGTCTGGATTTGGATTTTTATGCGGCGGGGCGGGAGCAAACAGCCTCCCTGTTTTTGGAAGAGAAACGAAAAGCCGTTTTAAATGGCGTTGCGCTCCCTTCCCCTTCCAAATTGATGGGGGAATTTCGTGCGGTGGTTTTTTCACCGGTGCATCTCTCGCTCGTCAAGGAAGGGCCGGCGCAGCGCAGGCGTTTTCTGGACCTGGCGCTAAGCCAGCTAAAACCCCGTTATGCCGCTATCCTGAGCCAATATAACCGGGCGCTGGCCCAGCGGAATACGCTGCTGAAGGATATTCCCTATCATGCAGAACTGTTGGATACGCTGGATATCTGGGATGATAAGCTTGCCGTTTTAGGCGCGCAAATGATTTATCAAAGGCGCTGCTATGTAGCGCGCATGCGGGAGAGGGCAGCTGTTTTTTACCATGGCTTATCCCGTGGCAGAGAGTCGTTGACACTTTCCTATGATTCTAAATTGGAAGGGAAAACAGCGTCTCAACTGGCGCAGGAGCTTTCTGAAGCGCTGAAAAAGCATAGGCCGGAGGATTTGAAAAGCGGCAGCACCTCTATTGGCCCGCATCGGGATGATCTGCTGATTCTGGTGGATGAGCTTCCAGCCAGGATATATGGGTCGCAGGGGCAGCAGCGCTCCTGTGCGTTGTCTATGAAGCTCAGCGAGGCAGCCTTAATCCATGAAATCACAGGCGAACAGCCGGTGGCGCTTTTGGATGATGTGATGAGCGAGCTGGATGCGGGCCGTCAGGATTATATTCTCAATCATATTGACGGCTGGCAGGTGTTTATCACCTGTTGTGAGCCCTCCTCCCTTCTTCGTCTATGCGGAGGGAAAACCTTTTCCTTATGCCGGGGGCATCTGGAGGAGACGGCTTAAATTTTGATAAAAGGGGCTATTTGCTTGTATCTGCATTTGGGGCAGGATACCGTTGTGACGCTGGAGGAAATCATCGGGATTTTTGATCTGGATACAACGACTGTATCAAAGGCCACACGAAACTATCTGGCGGATGCCGAAAAAGCGGGCGACGTAATCAACGTTTCCATGGAGCTGCCAAAATCGTTTATTGTTTGCGCGAGCCCGGAGCGGACGAGCGGAAGGGTGATCTATATTTCACAAATTTCTTCCGCAACCCTGCTCAAGCGGACGGAGTTTATCGATAAATTAGCCAACATATAAAGCAAAAAGTAAGTCCGCGGCAAAAGGGCCAACGGGATGGAATCAGCAAAAATTGGAGGGCTTAGGTTTGGATATACAGGAAAAAAACGAATTTGCCCAGCAGGATCGGGATCTCGCTGTGGAAGCGCAGAGCGTTGAAAAGATGGATACGACCGTCACAGAAAAATATGATGCGGATCAGATTCAGGTGCTGGAAGGGCTGGAGGCCGTCCGGAAACGCCCCGGCATGTATATCGGCTCCACGGGCCCGCGCGGGCTTCACCATCTGGTGTATGAAATCGTGGATAACTCGATAGACGAGGCGCTCGCCGGCTTCTGTACGCACATCGAGGTGGAGATTCTGCCCGGCGATGTGATCAGCGTGCGGGATAATGGCCGCGGTATTCCGGTTGGAATCAATGAGAAATCCGGTATTCCGGCTGTTACACTGGTGCTGACAGTGCTGCACGCGGGCGGTAAATTCGGCGGCAGCGGCTATAAGGTATCCGGTGGCCTGCATGGCGTGGGTTCCTCCGTGGTGAATGCATTGTCGGAATGGATGGAGATCGAAGTATCTCAGGATGGCCATATCCACCGCCAGCGGTTTGAGCGGGGGAATGTCGCTACAGAGCTCACAGTGGTTGGCGATACGCAGGAGACGGGCACATTTATCAAATTTAAGGCGGATCCTGAAATTTTTCAGGAGACAACGGTTTATGAATATGAGGTACTCCAGCGCAGGCTGCGGGAGCAGGCGTTTTTAAATGCCGGCCTTTCTATCACGTTGACGGATAGCCGCGACCCGGAGAATATTATCAGTGAAAATTTTTGCTATGTAGGCGGAATTTCTTCCTTTGTGGAATATATTAATGAGAGCCGGAAGCTGACGCCTTTGCATGAAACGCCGATTCATCTCGCTACGGTTTCTGGGGATCGTTCCGCAGAGGTCGCCATGATGTATAACGACAGCTATAATGAGACGATTTTGAGCTTTGCCAACAATGTGCATACGGTGGATGGCGGCACGCATGAAACGGGGTTTAAAACGGCTTTGACCCGTGTATTCAATGATTATGGCCGGAAATATGGCATCTTAAAGGAAAATGATAAAAACCTTTCCGGCGACGATGTGCGGGAGGGCCTGGTCGCGGTAATCAGCGTCAAATTGACGGACGCACAGTTTGAAGGCCAGACGAAGGGAAAATTAGGCAATACGGATATGGGCCAGCTGGTCTCCCAAATGGTTTATGAAAAGCTCATGACCTATTTTGAGGAAAACCCTGCTATTGTGAAGGCCATTTATGCCAAGGCGCTAGACGCAGCCCGCGCCCGGGAAGCGGCCCGTAAGGCGCGTGATATGGCGCGGCGCAAATCCGCCTTGGAGGGGAATTCCCTGCCCGGGAAGCTGGCCGACTGCACAGACCGCAACCCGGAAAACACGGAGATTTATATTGTAGAGGGGGATTCCGCCGGGGGCTCTGCAAAGGAGGGGCGCGACCGGACCTTTCAGGCAATCCTGCCGCTTTGGGGCAAGATGCTCAATGTGGAAAAGGCAAGGCTGGATAAGGTCATCAGCAATGAAAAGCTGATGCCGGTCGTTACTGCGCTTGGCACTGGCATTGGAGATGAATTTGATATCAATAAGCTGAGATATCATAAAGTGGTGATCATGGCGGATGCCGATGTAGACGGCGCGCATATCCGCACGCTGATGCTCACCTTCTTTTTCCGTTATATGCGGCCGTTGATCGATAACGGCTATATCTATATCGCACAGCCTCCGCTGTTTAAAGTGAGCAAGGGCAAAAAAACAAAATACGCTTTTTCCGATGAGGAGCGGGATGCATGCATAGCAGAGCTTGGCGGAAATTGCGATGTGCAGCGCTATAAGGGCCTTGGCGAGATGGATCCGCAGCAGCTATGGGAAACCACAATGGATCCCCAGTTTCGCACAATGCTGCGGGTAACGCTGGAGGATGCAATGCAGGCGGATGAAACTTTCTCTATTTTGATGGGAGATCAGGTAGAGCCGCGGCGTGAATTCATTGAGAAAAATGCAAAATACGTGCAGAATCTTGATATTTAAAAAGCGCTTATCAGTTGCTCACACGCCGTTTTAATACGATGGGATCCGGTTTTTCAGAAATTAGATCGAGCCCTTGATTTGCTGCAACAAAACGCGGCTACTGCGGCTCTATCATAAAGGATGGACTCACATGAATTATGAAGACCAAAAAATTGTAAACGTTGACCTGAATAAGGAAATGCGAAAATCCTTTTTGGATTATTCGATGTCCGTCATTGTTTCGCGCGCGTTGCCCGATGTCCGGGATGGGCTGAAGCCTGTGCACCGCAGGATCCTCTATACGATGTATGAGCGGAACCTGACGCCTGATAAGCCCTACCATAAATGCGCGGCGACGGTCGGCGCCGTGCTGGGCGATTATCACCCGCATGGGGATATGTCCGTCTATGATGCAATGGTTCGGCTTGCGCAGTCTTTTTCCATGCGCTATATGCTTATTGACGGCCACGGGAACTTCGGCTCTGTGGATGGCGACCCGCCGGCGGCTTATCGTTATACAGAATCCCGCATGAGTAAAATTGCCATGTCCATGCTGACGGATATCGAAAAAGAAACCGTCGATTTCATGCCGAATTATGATGATAATAAAAGGGAGCCGACGGTGCTTCCCTCCCGTTTTCCAAACCTTTTGGTCAATGGCTCCACAGGCATTGCAGTCGGTATGGCTACGAATATCCCGCCGCACAACATGCGGGAAGTGATTGACGGCATGTGCTGCCTGATCGATCATCCGGATGCCGGCCTGGACGAATTGATGGAGCATATCAAGGGCCCGGATTTCCCAACCGCAGGCATCATTATGGGCCGTTCCGGCATCCGCGCCGCTTATGGGACGGGCCGTGGTAAAATTGTCGTTCGCGCCCGGGCAGAAATTCAGGAGTCAAAAAATGGGCGTTTTTCAATTGTTGTTTCCGAGTTGCCGTATCAGGTCAATAAGGCGCGTTTGATTGAAAGTATCGCGGATCTTGTCAAGGAAAAGCGGATTGAGGGCATTTCTGATATCAACGATTATACCTCCCGCGAGGGCATGCATATGGTCATCGACCTCAAGCGGGATGCAAACCCCCAGGTGGTGCTCAATCAGCTGTATAGCTACACACAGATGCAGACCACCTTTGGCGTGATTATGCTGGCCCTCGTCAATGGGGAGCCGCGTATCCTCACGCTGAAGGAAGTGCTGCAAAATTATATCGATTTTCAGTGTGAGGTCATTGTCCGCCGCACACGTTATGATCTGCGCAAGGCGCAGGAGCGCGCGCATATTTTAGAGGGCCTGCTCATCGCGCTGGATTTTATTGATGAGGTCATTGAGATTCTGCGTTCCTCCAAGGATCAGCCGGAGGGCCGCGAGCGGTTGATGGAGCGCTTTGGCCTGGATGAAGCGCAGGCGCAGGCAATTGTGCAGATGCGGCTTGGCCAGTTGACCGGCCTGGAGCGCCATAAAATTGAAGAGGAAATGGCGCAGCTAAAAGAGAAGATTGCCGAATATACAGCGATACTCGCCTCTGAAACCCGTGTTTTGGAGATTGTCAAGGAAGAGGCGCTGGTTCTGCGGGATAAGTATGGCGATGACCGCCGCACAGAGATTGCCAATGTCAGCGGGGAAGTGGATATTGAAGACCTTATCCCAGAGGAAACCTGCGTTTTCACCATGACGACGCTTGGTTACATCAAGCGCCAGCCGGTGG
>USBP01000038.1 GCA_900552985.1 uncultured Oscillospiraceae bacterium | reverse complement strand
AACCAGGGGTTTTCTTAAGCCTAAAGGCAACAATAAGGGCCCCGAGGGGTTTCCCTCGGGGCCTTTTCCAGCGATCAAAGGATTTTTGTCCCCTCCGGGATGGCATCGTCCACAAAGATCACCCGGCACCCACAGGCGTTGTTTGTCGCCGCCAGCAGCATCCCCTCGCTTGTCACGCCCGTAATCCGAGTGGGCTTAAGGTTTGCGAGCACGATGATCTTTTTGCCCGTGAGCTCCTCCGGCGTATAATACGCCTTGATGCTCGAAACAATCGTGCGCTTATCGATCCCATCAAAAAGCGTGAGCTTATAGCAGCTGTGTGATTTGCGGATCTCCTGACATTTAAGCACCTTGCACACGCGCATATCCATCGCGGCAAAGTCGTCGTAAACGATCTCCGCCTTCACGGGGTCAACCGGATCCGGCTCGCCATACACCACAGCTTCCCGCTCCGGTTCCGGTTTCGGCTGCTCCGCCGCCTGTTTCGCCGTTTCCTCTGCCTCCTGCTCCGCCTGCGTCTTTGGGGTGGAAAAATCCAGCAGCCCAACATACTGCGCAGGATCAATCGCATAAAGGAAGAGATAGAGCCGCGGGCCGCGCTCCTTATCAATCAGGAGCCGGTACACATTCTTAAAGAAGGCGCCCTGCATCCCCTTCATCGCCTTCTCATCCGTCCCCTCGGGCGCAAACTCCTTCGGGATGGCATAGAGCCTTGCATTGAGCTCGTCCAGCGAGTAGCCGCCGGCCCGGATGAACTCATAAAGCCGTGCGATCTCCGCGCGCTGGGGATCTGTCAGCGTATCATAAACTTCCCAGTTGCGCGTAGCGCGCAGCCGGTTGACGCTCTCGGGCGAGCACTGCTCCAGCCAGAATTTTGCGCGATCCAGCCGGTCGGCAAACTGGCTGTAGGTATAAGGCGTGCCAAGCTTGCGGAAAACAAGCTCCAGCATCTCCACTTTGAAATCCACCACAGAGCCGAGCTGCACGAGCAAATTCATCGGCACAGGTTCAACCGTGCGCCCCTCGATCTGGGTGAGGTACATAATGGCCTTTGTAAGCTCGTTCGCCTTGCCGGCCTTCACCTCATTGTACATGCGGTCAAACTCAAAATACTGGCGCAGGATACCGTCGTCAAAGCAGAAATCAAAGGCCTTGAGCGGCTCCGTTTTGGCATAGAGCCAGAGGATAATCTCCGGCTGATAGAGCTTTAAAAGCGTCTCCGGGGTGAGGTTCAGCCCGGAGGAACCGGACATTTTGCCTGTAGTGCCCTTGATGCCGATAAACTCATAGCCTTGAAAGATCGGCGCCTCATAGCCGAAAATGGCTTTGGAGATCTCCCTGCTCGTATCGTAGCTGCCATTGGGGCTGGCGTGGTCCTTCCCGCCGGGCTCGAAATCGACGCCCTCATACAGCCAGCGCATCGCCCAATCTACCTTCCAGGAGAGCTTGCAGTTGAAATCCCTTGTGAAGTCAAAGGATACCTCATGGCCGCAGGCGCAACGGTATTGCGCCACGGTGCAATCCTCCGAGAGGGAGGTGATCTTCGTGGTATCCTTGCCGCAGATGGGGCAATAGATACTCACAGGGTAGAAATTTTTACGCTCCTCCTCCGTGGCCTCCTGGGTACGGTGGCTGTCTAAAATCTCAAAAATTTCGGCGCGGTGCCTGAGTGCGTGAAGCACCTGCTGCGCATATTTACCGGAGCGGTACATCTGTGCCTGGTGGCGGTAATCCATTTCGATTCCAAAGCGGCCAATGGAGCGCTCAAACTCCTGCTCGAAATATTCCGCATAGGTTTTACAGGGCGAATCCGGGAATGGATTTTTGACATCAACATAGGGCATGCCAATGCACTCCTCCAGCTCCGGGGCCACCGCCTGCACGTTCACCGGCACCTTGCGCAGCCGGTCGAACTCATCCCAGGAAAAAAGGAGCTTTGCTTTTTTGCCCATCTTACGCAACGCTTTCACGACAAAATAGCTTGTCGCCACATCACGGAAATTGCCGATATGAATGCAGTCGGAGAGGCTGATCCCTGCGGCGCAGACATATTCCTCCTTATCGGGCTTGCGTGCAATAATCCTCTGTGCAATCTCTTCCGACCAATGCATATATCCTGTCTCCCTTACCTGTGAACTTGAGTTTTTATTATAGCAAGAAAGGCCGCCGCAATGCAACCTGTGCGGTCACCGCTCCCCTAATTTATGGATAAATAGGCCGCTTAAGAGCTTCGGCTCAAACCACGTGGATTTTGGCGGCATCACCTTGCCTGCATCCGCAATCGCCATGAGCTCCTCCAGCGTGGTCGGGCACATGGAGAAGGCCAGCTTCATATCGCTGCTCGCGCGGCGCTCCAGTTCCTCCAGCCCGCGGATGCCGCCCACAAAATCAATGCGCTTATCCGTGCGCGGATCGCCGATTCCCAGCACGGGGCCGAGCAGATTCTCTTGCAAAATAGAAACATCAAGGCTTGCAACCGGGTCGCCCTCTGGGAACGTACCCGCCTTTGCCGCCAGGCAGTACCACTTTCCATCAAAATACAGGCCGAAGGTATGGCGCTGCTCCGGGCGATACGCCCCATCCCCACGATATGCGGCAACCTCAAAGCGCTCACTGACCTTTTTCAAAAATTCCTCCGGCGTATAACCGTTGAAATCCCGCACGACACGGTTATAATCCATAATCTCCAAATCATCGCTCGAGAAGAGGACAGCGAGGAAAAAGTTGAACGCCTCTTCCCCTGTATAACCAGGGTTCGCCTCCCTGCGCATCTCACCTACACGCACAGCAGAAGCCGCCCGATGGTGGCCATCCGCAATGTAGAGCGATTCCATCCCCGCTACAGTCTGCTCCAGCGCCGCAATCACCGCGCCGTCATCCACCACCCACACGGTCTGCTGTACGCCATCCTGCTCAAAATCATATACCGGCGTATAGGAGGCCTTCCAGCTCTCCAAAATGGCGTGAAGCCTCGCCTGTGGGCGGCAGGCCAGGAAAATCGGCCCGGTATTCGCATCGCAGGCGTCTACATGGCGGATGCGGTCCGCCTCCTTATCTGCACGGGTAAATTCATGCTTTTTGATTACATTGGTTTTATAATCGTCAATTGAAGCGCAGCCAACCAAGCCCGTCTGCGCACGGTTTCCCATGATCTGACGGTAGATGTAAAAGCACGGCTTTGCATCCTGCATGCATACGCCGTCTGAGACCAGCTTTTGAAGGTTCTGGCGCGCTTTCTCATAAACCCGGCTGTCATAAGGATCGATAGAGGGATCAAGATCAATCTCCGCTTTATCGACATGCAGGAAGGAGTAGGGGTTTCCTTCCGCCATTTCTCTTGCCTCCGCGCTGCTCATCACATCGTAGGGCAGGGCTGCCACCCTGTCTGCATACTCCGGAAGAGGCCGAACCGCCGCAAAAGGCTTAAATGTTGCCATATTCTTCACTCCAACCACAAATATATTCTATAACAAACGATTTACACAACCTGAAAAGCCCGCATTCAGAGAGCAAACGCATTGTTTCTTCCCCAAACAATGCGGGAAATACGGTCACTGAGCCCCGCCCTGTGGCGGCTTCTCCCGCAAAAAGACACGGAAAAGCGGAAGACACGCCTGAAAAAAGGTTTTATAGGCTTTGCAGTAATCCGCACTGAGCTGCGTGCGCTTACAGCCGCCCGCCCGGCACAGGGGGTAAACGCCGCAGGAACGGCATCTGGGTGGAACGGTAAGGCTCTCCTGGATAAACGCACGCGCTTTCTCTGAACGCGCCATCGCTGCAAAATCCAAATTCTGAATATTGCCCAGGCAATATTCATCTGTGCAGTAAAAATCGCAGGGGTAAATATTGCCGTTGCTCTCTGAAACGAACTGATGCGAGCAATGCCCCAGGATCCCGCACTGCTCGACCGGCTGACGCAGATAGAGCCGCACCCAATTGTCAAACTGGCGGATGCTGATATAGTTGCCCCGCACATAATCCTTCACATACAGGTTAAACACCCGAATCAGAAAATCCGCATATTGCTCAGCCGTCATATACAGCTCGCTCTGCTCATCGGAGCCAAAGGGCCGCAGGCATGGAATGAACTGCAAATACCGAAAGCCCTGCGACCGGAAATATTTGTAGATACGCTCCCCATTTTCCGCACAGTAGCCGGTCAGCACGGTAAGGATGTTAAAATCCACCTTGTGCTTTTTCAGCAAATCCGCCGCGTCCAGAATGCGGTAAAACGTGTTCTGCCCCGACGGCTTTTTGCGAAAGCGGTTTCCATCCCGGTCTCCATCCAAGCTCAGGCCAACGAGGAAATGATGCTTTGCCAGAAAACGCGCCCACTCCCCATCGATTGCCATACCATTGGTCTGAATACTGTAAAAGACCTGGCTGCCCTTTTGATTCAGCCGGTCAACCGTGCTGACGAAATGCTCAAAATAATCAAGGCCCGCGAGCGTCGGCTCCCCTGGAAGGCAAACGCAGCCATCTGCCCACCGGCAAAATCCAGCGCCCGCTCAACAAGGAGCTCAGTGGTCTCCCGGGTCATCGTGCCAAAGCCCAAATGCTCCCGGTGGGCAGAAACATCCCGGTAAAAACAGTATTCACACGAAAGGTTGCACAGAGAGGAAGCAGGCTTAATCATTAACGACAGAGGCGGCATTTTTATCCCATCTTTCCCGAAAACCAGCGGGCGAGAGGCTCTCGCCCGCCGGTTGGCCTTTTTAACGGCCGGTTCTTCCTGTTTTAGTCCACCGCCGTTTCTAAAATCCCGCGCCGGTTCTCTTTGAAATTCTGCTGAATCTCATCCAGCTTTTGGTGGAACTCATCCGCAATTTCCGGATATACGGTGGTACGGTTATAATTCTCCCCAGCATCGTCCGTGAGAATATGCAGCCAGTTTTTGCGATATTTATCAAAGAACGCAGAGTTGTCATTCTGAATGCGGTCAAAATACTTAAATGTAATATACTGATTATCCATCAGCACATCATAGTCATAATCCGGATACTGGGCGCGTACCTCCGAGGTCGGGACGGTATACTGGATCGCCTTGATATCCTCCCGCTTCATGTGGAGAATTGGATGCTCCTTGGTGTGGATGACCGCATCCTCTTTGAGCAGCCCGGTCATGGAAATACCGTCGATCACGCGATCCTCCGGCATGTAATTTTGCACCGTGCCGTTTTTGCCCGTAATCCCGCAGAGCTCCACCAGCGTCGGATAGAGATCCACCAGCGTGGCAGATTGCTTTCTTGTGGTGCCCGTCTGCCCGAGCGCGCCATCAGCACCATCCCAGCGTATGAGAAAGGGCACCTTCTGCCCGCCCTCATAGGCAAGGTATTTCCCGCCGCGAAGGTCGCTGACCGAGCCCTCCAGCGCAGGGCCGTTATCGCTGGTGAACACAATGATCGTATCCTCAAGCACGCCAAGCTCTTCCATTGTGGCGAACAACCGGCCCAGGTAATCGTCAAACTCCATCACGCAGTCTACATACGTGCCCATGCCGCTCACACCATCGAAATCATCCCCGGCGTATACAGGCGCATGCGGCCACGGCGTCGTGTAATAGGCAAGGAAGGGCTGATCGGCCTGCGCCTGTTCGGTAATCCAGGCGGATAATTCGTCATGAATCCATCTGGTCGCATTGGATTGATCCTTCAATTCGTCTGTGCCATGCACAATCGTATATTGGCCGCCCTCTTCCCGCACATGATAAAACGGCGTCATATCGTTGACGTAATGGCTGCCATAGAAATAATCAAACCCCTGATTGGTGGGCAGGTACTCGCCGTAATCCCCCAGATGCCACTTACCAAACAGGCCGGTGGCATATCCCGCCGCCTGGAAGGTTTCCGCCACAGTGATCTCATCGCCAAGCATACCGTCGGCATTACCGCCCATTTCAATGGAGTTGAAAATCCGGGTAGCGGCAAAGGGGGAAAGCGTATCCACCGTGGGGTAAACCACATTATCCGCAAAACCGCGGTAGGGGTAGCGGGCGGTCATTGCCGCAAAGCGCGCAGGAGAACACACGGAGTAGGAGGAATAAAAATTCTCCAGATTCAGGCCGTTTTCTCCAATGCTGTCAATATTGGGTGTGTCATAAATCGCTCCGTTAAGCGAAATATCGCCGTAGCCGAGATCATCCATCAGAATCACCAGCACATTTGGGCTGTCGCTGTCAGCGGTTCTATCCACATTCTTCAGATAATCGTCCTGCCCTTCCCACATTCTCTGCGTGTTCGGCACGGAGCGCAGGTTCATCGTGAGCACATAAAAGATTGTCGTCCCCGCAAGGGCCAGGCCGAGAAGAGCCACAACCGCCTTTTTCACAGATTCCCTGCGAAAGGTACGGCGTGCGATAAAATACAGCCCCCAGAGCGCCAGAGAGCAAGGCAACACCAACAGCAGATTCCCCAGCAATCTTGTGCCAAAATTTCCCTCGCCCGTCAGCCACGGATGCTCCGCAGAGTTGAAGCCCGCCAGACCGGAGGTGAATGCGCCGAAGCCTGCATCCGCCCCCCAGATCACATAATAGACCACAATGCCAAGGCATGCCGCAGCATAGCCATAAATCATCGGGGCATACACTTTCTGCTTAATGATAAGGCTCAGCAGAAGAATTGCCGTGACGATGCAGCAATAGGCCACTGAAATCACAGCTACAAGGTTCAGCCGGACAATCCACATGGCAAGCATAAGGCCGATCCCCAACACCATCAGGATCAGCGGGAAAACCTTTTTCTCCCTGTCGAGCGTAATATTCTTCATTTAAAGCAGTTCCTCTCCCTTATGTAATGATAATTATTATACCGTTTTTCCAAATAGCCGTCAAGGATGGAAACGCTTATTGAACAAAAGGATAAAATATACGAAAAGCTGTTACCCTTCCGCCCGTGTAAACTGGCTGTTATAAAGCTGCGCGTAAAAACCATTTTTACGCAAAAGGCTTTCATGCGTGCCCTGCTCGATAATCTGCCCGTCCCGCATGACGAGAATACAGTCTGCCTCCCGGATAGTAGAAAGCCGGTGCGCGACAATAAAGCAGGTGCGCCCTTCCATCATGCGGGTAAAGGCGCGCTGCACCTGGAGCTCCGTTCTTGTATCAATGCTGCTCGTTGCCTCGTCCAGAATCAGCATTGGCGGATCGGTCAGCATCACGCGCGCAATGCTCATCAGCTGCCGCTGCCCCTGCGAAAGATTGCCCCCGTCTTCGGAAAGGAGCGTATCATACCCCTCCGGCAAGCGTTTGATGAAGCTGTGCGCATGGGCCGCCTTTGCCGCTGCGACGATCTGCTCCAGAGAGGCATCCGGCCGCCCATAGGCAATGTTATCCCGCACTGTGCCGGCAAACAGCCAGGTATCCTGAAGCACCATGCCAAACTGCCTGCGCAGGCTTTCGCGCGTAATCGCCCGGATATCCACGCCATCTACAAGGATCGCCCCCTGATCCACCTCATAAAAGCGCATAAGCAGGTTGATTACCGTTGTCTTACCGCAGCCGGTCGGCCCCACGATGGCGATGCGCTGGCCAGGATTGGCGTAAAGGCTCAGGTGCTCGATAAAGCGCTTCTCCGAATGGTAGGAAAAGGAAACATCCTTCAGATCCACCTGTCCTCTGCTCTCCTCCAAACACAGAGCGTCCGGCGCATCCGGCGTTTCATCCAGAGAATCAAGCACCTCAAAAACACGGCCTGCGCAGGCAATGGCCGCCTGCAGCTCGGTGACAACGCCGGATATTTCATTGAAGGGCTTCGTATACTGGTTGGCATACTGCAAAAAGGCAGAGAGCTGCCCAATGGTGAGCGCCCCGCGCAGCGCCGCAATCGCTCCACAGACGCCGACCGCCGCATAGACCATCGCATTGACAAACCGTGTGCAGGGGTTTGTCAGCGAGGAATAAAACTGCGCCTTTACCCCACAATCGTAGAGCCTTGCGTTGATCTGCTCAAACTTTGCCTGTGCGCGGGCCTCATAGCCAAAGGCCTTGACCACCTTCTGGCCGCCTACAAGCTCCTCCGCATAGCCGCTGAGCTCCCCTCTGGTTTGAGACTGTTCCCTAAATTTTTGATAGGAGCGCTTTGCGATAAAGGCGGATACAAAGAGGGAAAGCGGCGTCAGCAGCACCACAACGAGTGTGATCACCGGGCTGACAAAGAGCATGAAGCAAAGCGTGCCAAGAATCGTTACAATGCCGGTAAACAGCTGTGTAAAGCCCTGCAAAAGCCCGTCGGAGACCTGATCGATATCGTTCACAACCCGGTTCATCAGATCGCCGTGCGCACTGGCATCGATCATCCGCAGCGGCACACGCTCCAGCTTGTTGAATACGGCGATGCGCAGGTCGCGCACCGTACGAAAGGCCAAACTATTCGTGCAGTGCGTGAGCAACCATTGAAACAGCGCCCCGACCGCGACCGTGCAGGCCAGCAGGAGAAGCGTGGAGAGAATGCCTGCAAAATCGACCTGCCCAGGGCCGACGATCCGGTCGATCCCCTGCCCAATCAGAACCGGCGCATATAGAGACATACCAACGCTAATAAGCGCGCTGGCAATCGCCAGGAGCAGATAACCCGTATAGGGTTTGGTAAAGCGCAGCACCCGTTTTAAAATCTGTTTTCTCATCCGGCCGCCTCCTCTGCATTCATCTGGGAAAGGCAAATCTCCTGATAGACCGCACAGCGCTCAAACAGCTCCTGATGCGGCCCTATGCCGGCAATCTTCCCATCGTCAAGCACAACGATGCGGTCAGCCGCACGCACCGTGCCCGCCCGCTGCGAAACCATAAACACCGTCATGCCTTTCGTCTGGCTGCGCAGCGCTTTGCGCAGCGCGGCATCCGTTGCAAAATCAAGCGCACTGGCGCTGTCGTCCAAAATTAGAATCTGCGGTGACCCGACCAAGGCGCGGGCAATGGTCAAGCGCTGCCTCTGCCCGCCGGACAGGTTCCCGCCGCCCTGCTGGAGCATTGTATCCAGCCCCTCGGGCAGCTTATTGACGAATTCGGCGGCCTGCGCGATTTCC
>USBP01000037.1 GCA_900552985.1 uncultured Oscillospiraceae bacterium | reverse complement strand
TCCTCCATGTGGGGCGAGGTGGGCGCCTCCTGCGAGGTGCACTATTCAGCGGCCAAGGCGGCGGTGATCGGCATGACAAAGGCGCTCGCCAAGGAGCTTGGCCCGAGCGGGATTACCGTCAACTGTGTTTCTCCCGGTGTGATTGATACGCAGATGAACGCGGCGCTGGACGGTGCGGCGAGGGCCGCCCTGTGTGAGGAAACGCCGTTGTGCCGCATCGGTACGGCGCGGGAGGCGGCACAGGCAATCGCCTTTTTGGCATCCGGCAAGGCCTCTTTCATCACCGGGCAGGTGCTCGGCGTAAACGGCGGCATCGTCGTTTGACGGGCGTCAGTGCAATCACATCATTTTTAAAAACAATGGGGTTGGATGCATGGCAAACTGGATCGGGCATTTGAAAACCGTTCACCATCACAGGGCGCTTGTGCGCAGGCACTGCTTTCAGGTCGGGCTTTACTGGCAGGGGCTGACGCACGATCTCTCCAAATATTCTCCCGTTGAATTCTTTCCAGGTGTAAAATACTATCAGGGCAACCGCAGCCCAAATGAGGCGGAGCGCTCTGCGAAGGGCTATAGCAGCGCCTGGCTGCACCACAAGGGGCGCAACCGGCATCATTTGGAATACTGGATCGATTACTCTCCGGCGGGCACCGGCCTTGCGGGGATGGAGATGCCGGTGAAGTATGTGGTGGAGATGTTTTGCGACCGTGTGGCTGCGAGCAAGACCTACCGGGGCGCCGCGTATCGGGATAGCGACCCGTATGATTATTACGTGCACTCTCGCGGCCATTATCTCATCCACCCGAACACGGCGGCATTGCTGGAGGATCTGCTGATCCGCCTGCGGGATCAGGGGGAGGAGGCGGCCTTTACCTATATCAGAGAGGAAATTCTGTAAAGGCCGCAAAAAGGGGATAAGGGGCAGGAATAATGGCATCTGCGCGTTGCCTGTGAAAAAACGGGGCGGCATGGCGGCCTGCTTTTTCGGCATTTTGCCGAATTTTCAGGCTCTCATCAGCGTGCGGGCCGATTGAGAACGGCGGCGGGTTGCCATATCGCCGTTTTAACGGCTTGCAAGGCGACCTTTTTGTGAGTTATTACGAAAGGATCGCCCTGCAGCTTTTAAAAAGGAAAAACGGACCTTTGGAATTGGCGATTTCGCATGAAAAAAGCAGGAAAAAACGGCGTTTTTTCTAGTTGAAAAATCGGGGGAAGTCGGTTATACTGATGTCGTTAAATAATTAACAAATAGCCCGAACCGCATGAAACCCGATCATTATTTCGATGAAGGAGCGATTGCAATGGCAAATGAAAAGCAGGAAAAGAAAGCCCCCGCGGTTGACGTCGAAGCCATGGTAGACAACCATGTGCAGAAGGCGCTCAAGGCTCTGGAGCAATTCATGAGCATGACGCAGGAGCAGGTCAACAAGATCGTGGAGGCGATGACCGTCGCCGGCCAGGAAAACCACACCCGGCTTGCGAAGATGGCGGTTGAGGAGACCGGCCGCGGCGTATATGAGGATAAGATCATCAAAAACATGTTCGCCACGGAGTATATCTGGCACTCCATTAAGAATGAAAAGACCGTCGGCATTGTGGAGGAGAACGAACTGGAAGGCTATGTGGAGATCGCAGAGCCGGTCGGCGTGGTGGCGGCCGCTACGCCGGTGACGAACCCCACCTCCACCACAATGTTTAAATCCCTGATCTGCATGAAATCCCGCAACCCGGTGATCTTCGGCTTCCACCCCAATGCGCAGAAGTGCTCTGTGGAGGCGGCCAGGGTGCTGTATGAGGCGGCTGTCAAGGCTGGCGCGCCGGAGAACTGCATCCAGTGGATTGAGACGCCTTCCATCCAGGCAACGATGGCGCTGATGAATCATCCGGGCGTTTCCCTTATCCTTGCCACAGGCGGCGCAGGGATGGTCAAGAGCGCGTACAGCGCCGGTAAACCCGCTCTGGGCGTTGGCCCCGGCAACGTGCCCTGCTACATTGAAAAGAGCGCGAAGCTCGAGCGCGCCTGCACCGATTTGATGCTTTCCAAAACCTTTGATAACGGCATGATCTGCGCTTCCGAGCAGGCGGTTATTGTTGACCAGGAAATCCAGAAGGATTTTGAGCGCATCATGAAGGAAAACAACTGCTATTTCCTCAACGAGGAAGAAACGCAGAAGGTCTCTGATTATGTGATCAGCGCACAGAAGCAGGCCGTCAACCCCGAGGTGGTTGGTAAGAGCGCGAACTGGATTGCTGAGCACGCAGGCATTCAGGTGCCGGAGAAGACCAAGATTTTGATCGCCCGGCTCCCGGCCGTCGGCCCGGATTATCCGCTTTCCCGCGAGAAGCTGAGCCCTGTGCTCGCTTACTATGTGGTCAACAGCACGAAAGAGGGCTTCCAGCGTGCGACAGAGATGCTGCTTATGGGCGGCCTCGGTCACTCCGCTGTGATTCACTCTACGAACGAAGAGATCATCAAGGCCTTTGGCGAAGAGATGAAGGTCGGCCGTGTGATCGTCAACTCCCCCTCCTCGCAGGGTGGTATCGGCGATATCTACAATTCCAATACGCCGTCGCTTACCCTCGGCTGCGGCTCCTACGGCCACAATTCTACGACCTCCAATGTCTCCACCGTCAACCTCATCAACAAAAAGCGCCTTGCAAAGAGGAGGGTCAATATGCAGTGGTTCAAGATCCCGCCGAAGATCTACTTCGAGTCGGATTCCATCCAGTATCTTGAGAAGATGCAGGATATCGAGCGCGCATTTATCGTGACCGATCCGATGATGGTGAAGCTCGGCTATGTGGATAAGATCCTCTACTATTTGCGCAAGCGCGAGCATTATTGCCACAGCGAAATTTATTCCGATGTGGAGCCCGATCCCGATGTGGATACGATTATGCGCGGCGTAGCGGTCATGCGCGAGTTCCAGCCCGATGTGATCATCGCGCTCGGCGGCGGCTCCGCGATGGACGCCGCAAAGGGCATGTGGCTGTTCTATGAGCATCCGGACGCCTCCTTCGACGGCCTGAAGCAGAAATTCATTGATATCCGCAAGCGCGCCGTCAAGTTCCCGAAGCTGGGCACCAAGGCGAAGATGGTCTGCATCCCGACGACCTCCGGTACAGGCAGCGAGGTGACGAGCTTCGCCGTTATTACCGACCGCAAGAACGGCAACATCAAGTATCCGCTTGCCGACTACGCCCTGACCCCCGATGTGGCGATCATTGACCCGCAGTTCGTCATGAGCCTGCCGAAATCCGCCACTGCGGATACGGGCATGGACGTGCTCACGCACGCGATCGAGGCCTACACCTCCAACCTGGCCAGCGATTACACGGACGGCCTTGCCATGCAGGCGATTGAGATGGTGTTTGAATACCTGCCCCGCGCCTATCAGAACGGCTCTTCCGATGTGGAGGCCCGTGAGAAGATGCACAATGCATCCTGCATCGCCGGTATGGCGTTTACAAATGCCTTCCTTGGTCTGAACCACTCCATGGCACACAAGCTCGGCGGCGAGTATCACATCCCGCACGGCCGCGCCAATGCCATCCTGCTGCCTTATATCGTGGCTTACAATGCGCAGAAGCCCACAAAGTTTGCCACCTTCCCGAAATATGAGACGTTTATTGCGGATAAGAAATTTGAGAAGATTGCAAAGCATCTTGGCATCGCCGGTAAGACCACACAGGAGAGCGTTGCGAATCTGGTGAAGGCGATTAAGGATCTGCGCGCATCCCTCAATGTGCCCGCCTCCATTCAAGAGTGCGGCATTGATGAAAAAGAGTTCTTCGACAAGCTGCCGCGCCTGGCCGACAATGCACATGCCGACCAGTGCACCACAGCCAACCCGCGTTACCCGCTGGTGTCGGAGATCGAGCAGCTCTACACGGACGCTTACTACGGCCGGTAATCTGCGGTAAATCGGAAATCGTGTAAAAAACGAAGGGCTCCGC
The DNA here is from genome assembly GCA_900552985.1 of uncultured Oscillospiraceae bacterium. GTDB lineage: Bacteria > Bacillota > Clostridia > Oscillospirales > Acutalibacteraceae > Fimivicinus > Fimivicinus intestinavium. The sequence goes on along the minus strand of USBP01000037.1, from coordinate 5,076 downwards.
CTGCGGTGGGGCCCTTCGTCCGGGTTCCGGCTGCGGATGTGAAATTTTAGCTCTGGCGTATTTTTGCAAAATGCGGTATGATACAGGTATCGGTTGAAATCTGACATCTGAAGTCGGAATTTTTTTGGGGAGGTGCTTTTCCTTGGAAATCACGATTTGCATCGGAAGCTCCTGCCATCTGCATGGCTCGCGCGATGTGATCCAGGTGCTGGAGAAGCTGGTTTCCGCCTATGGGCTTTCCGAGCAGGTAGAGCTTAAGGGCTCCTTCTGCATGGGGGAGTGCACAAAGGGCGGCGTCTGCGTGAGCACGGGCGGGCGCAAGTTTTCGTTGACGCCGGCAGATGTCCCGGCCTTTTTCAAGCAGGAGGTTTTGGAAAAGCTGGAGCCAACACAGGGCGAAAAATAAGGGGAAAGGAGCGGCCATATGAGTATCATCGGCCTGCAAAAGGCAAATTGTAAAAACTGCTATAAATGCATCAAGGTCTGCCCGGTCAAATCCATCCGCCTGATCAGCGAGCAGGCGCAGATTATCGATGCGGACTGTATCCTGTGCGGGAAATGCCTCAACGCCTGCCCGCAGAATGCGAAAACCCTTTCCAGCGATTTGGATAAGGTAAAAGGCTTCTTGAAAAACGGGAAGCGTGTGATCTTTTCCCTCGCGCCGTCCTACTACACTTCCTTTGACTTTCAGGATGAGCGCAGGCTGTTGGGTGCGTTTCAGAAGCTGGGCGTTTTTGGCACGGCACAGACGGCGGATGGCGCGGCTTATGTGACCGCGGAATATCATAAGCTTATCCAGGCGCATGAGATGGAAAACATCATCACCACCTGCTGCCCCACGGTCAACGATCTGGTGGAGAAATATTATCCGGAGCTGATTCCCTATCTCGCCTCCGTAGTCAGCCCGATGATCGCGCACGGCCGCCTGCTCAAGGAGACTTACGGGCACGACAGCAAGGTCGTTTTTGTGGGGCCCTGTATCGCAAAGAAGGCGGAGGCGGACGATATCCGGCATGAGACGGAAATTGACGCTGTGCTCACCTTTCAGGATATGACGAACTGGCTCCGGGAAGAACAGATTACGATTGACAGCTGTGAGCCGGCAGATTTTTTGCGCGGGGATTCTGAAATCCTGCGCCTGTACCCGATCGCGGGCGGTATCATCAAAACCCTGAAAAGAAGGCATGGCGGGGAGCTGCCCAATTATAACATGATGTGTATTGACGGCATTGACAACTGCAAGGATGTGTTTGAGGCCATCCGTGCAGGGCAGATCACCGGCAGCTTTATTGAGATCAACGCCTGCACGAGCGGCTGCATCAACGGGCCGGCCCGCGTGGCTGCCGCGCACGACCGCTTTACCGGGCGCATCCAGCACAAGGAGCATGTGCAGGAGACGGGCGACGGTTATCCAGAGCTTACCAATGTGATTCCGATGCACAAGGGCTTTGTGGACAGGACGGATAAGCGAGAGATCCCGAGCGAGGAGGTAATCCGCTCCATCCTGCAAAAAATCGGCAAGGATTCCCCTGCGCAGGAATTGAACTGCGGCTCATGCGGCTATGCCACCTGCCGGGATAAGGCGATTGCCGTCTATCAGGGGAAGGCGGAGCTGACAATGTGCATGCCGTTTATGCGCCAGCGCGCGGAATCTCTTTCCAATGTGGTGCTTACGGAAACGCCGAATATTACCATCATCGTTGATGAGGATCTCAATATTGTCGAATATAATGCCGCCGCAGAAAAGGCGTTTGGCGTCAGCCGCGCTGCCGCGTTGACAAAAGGGCTTTATGAAATTCTTGACCCGGCGGATACTCTCGCGGTGTTTGACAGCAGGCAACCGATCTTTGACAAGAAGATTACAGTGGATGCTTATCAAAAAACCTTCCTGGAGAGCATTGTCTATATCAAAGAGGGCAATTACTGCATGGGTATCTTTAAGGATATCACCGAGGAAGAGGCATTAAAGGAGAAGGGGCAGAAGCTGCGCATGGAAACCGTTGAAATGGCGCAGAAGGTGATTGACAAGCAGATGGTTGTCGCGCAGGAGATCGCCAGTCTCCTCGGGGAAACGACGGCTGAGACGAAGGTCACGCTGACAAAGCTAAAAGATATGATCGCGCGCGATGACGCGCAAGCCTGAGGGAAGGGCGTGAACCTGGAATGAGCGTACATATCGATGTTGCATGGAAGAGCCTGAATAAAAAAGGCGAAGAGCTTTGCGGGGATAAGGTCGTCACCGTGCGCACGGCGGATTCCACCATTGCCGTGCTGGCGGACGGCTTGGGCAGCGGCGTCAAGGCGAACATCCTCGCCACCCTCACCAGCACGATCTGCGCGACGATGGTGCGCGAGGGCGCAAGCGTTGCTGACGTGGTTTCCACCATTGTCAACACCCTGCCCGTGTGCAGCGTGCGCAAGGTGGCGTATGCCACCTTCAGCATCCTGGAGATTAAGGACAGCGGCGAGGGCTATCTCGCGGAGTTTGACAACCCCTTCTGTATCTATATCCGCGATGGCAAGCGCATGGAATTCAAATGCGAATATAATGAATACTCCGGCAAAGGCGTGTATGAAACCCGGTTTCAGGCGCTCCCCGGGGATGTGATTACCATTGTCAGCGACGGAGTCATCTATGCTGGCGTGGGCGAATCGCTCAACTTCGGCTGGACGTGGGAGCATGTGGTGAAGTGGCTTTTAAACGCTACTGCTCTGGAGATGTCCGCCCCGCGGCTGGCGGCTGCGCTCTCCGACACCGTAAACGACCTGTATATGAAAAAACCGGGGGATGACTCCACCGTTTTGGTGGCGGAGGTCACGGCGCACAAGGGGGTGAATATGCTTGCGGGCCCGCCGAAGGACAAGGCGGATGACGAGCGCATGGTGCGCGACTATATGCGCTCCCCGGGCAAAAAGATCATCTGCGGCGGCACGAGCGCCAACATCGTCGCGCGGGTGCTGAACCGCAAAATCCGCACTTCGCTGACGTATTCCGACCCCTCCATCCCGCCCATCGGCTTCATAGAGGGCGTCGATCTTGTCACAGAGGGCGTATTGACGCTGACGCGCACGCTGGATATTTTGCAGGAATACTGCGAAAAAGACGCGGATTCCTATTATTTCCACCGTATTGATGAGGAGAACGGCGCCTCCATGCTCGCGCGGATGTTCCTGGAGGATTGCACGCATTTAAAGCTGTTCATCGGCACGGCGATTAACCCGGCGCACCAGAATCCGAACCTGCCGGCTGATCTGAGCATCAAATTAAAGCTGATTGACCGCTTGGCGGAGCTAATGGTAAAGCTCGGCAAGCGGGTGGATAAGACCTATTATTGAGCCAAACCGGGCAAGGCGACGGATTGCAGCGCGGGATATCCCCCCCTGCCATATGATAATGCCGCCTTCCGGCTGTGCTCTCGATTTTATCAACGCCTGAACGATTTTCCGTTTTGAATGGAGAGTGACGCAATGAAAAAACTGTTTGATACCGCAGTGCAGAAGCTGAAATATAAGGTGCTGCGGGAGGTCGCCCGCCTGGCCTTTGAGGATAAGCTCGACAGCGGTGCGCTGCTGGATATCCCGGCCAAGATTATGCCCGGCCCTAAGCCGACGATGCGCTGCTGTATTTATAAGGAGCGCGCTATCATCGGCGAGCGCATTAAGCTGGCAATGGGCGGTGATCAGGAGAACCCCAATGTGGTAGAGGTTTTGGATATCGCCTGCGACGAGTGCCCGGTGGAGGGGATGCGTGTTTCCGAGGCCTGCCGTGGGTGTATCTCCCACCAGTGTGTGGATGTGTGCCCCAAGGGCGCGATCAGCATCGTCAACCACCGCTCTGTGATCGACCAGTCGAAGTGCGTAGAGTGTGGGCGGTGCTTAAACGCCTGCCCGTATAACGCGATTATCCAGTGCGTGCGCCCGTGTGAAAATGCCTGCCATATCAAGGCCATCCATATGGGTGAGGATAAAAAGGCAAAAATCGATAACGACAAGTGCATCTCCTGCGGTGCCTGCGTCTATAAATGCCCGTTCGGCGCAATTGCGGATAAGTCCTTCATCCTGGAGGCGATCCGCATCCTCAAGGAGTCGGAGGACAACACAAAATATAACGTCTATGCCGTTGTGGCTCCCTCCATTGTCAGCCAGTTTGTGCAGGTACGGGTGGAGCAGGTGGTATCCGGCCTTAAGCAGCTTGGCTTTTTCAGCGTTGTCGAGGCGGCGCTCGGCGCGGATATGGTCGCCTACCAGGAGGCGAACGAGCTGTATGAGAAGGGCTTTCTGACAAGCTCCTGCTGCCCTGCTTTTGTCACCTATGTCCGCAAGGCTTTTCCGAACCTTGCGCAGCACGTTTCGCACAACCTTTCCCCCATGGCGCAGATTGCCAAGCATATTAAGCGCCTTGATCCGGGCTGCAAAATTATTTTTGTGGGCCCCTGTATTGCGAAGAAAATGGAACAGAAGTGGGAAACGGTTCGCCCCTATATCGACTGTGTGATTACTTTTGAGGAGCTGCAGGCGCTGTTTGACGCACGTGATATCGATATCGCTTCCCTGCCCGACGAGCATCTCAACAATGCCTCCTATTATGGCCGCATTTTTGCCCGCAGCGGCGGCCTGGCCAGTGCGGTCGAGCAGGCGCTCAAGGAGCAGGGCCTTTACGGATTGGGGGATTTCAGCTATAAGCCGATCTCCTGCGACGGTATCCGCGAATGCCGCACCGCGCTGCTCAAAGCCTCCAAGGGCGTGCTGCAAGAGAATTTCATTGAGGGCATGGCCTGTGAATCCGGCTGTATCGGCGGCGCGGCCTGCCTGACGCACGGGCCTAAGAATAAGCTTGATGTGGATAAGTACGGCCAGCTTGCCAAGGAAAAAACAATGACGGACGCCATCAGTGTTTATGATTTTGAATAGTTGCATTTGGGAATGAAACTGGGACGATGGTACGTTATAATGGAAAAAATAATAGGGGATTTTTAAAAGCGAAATCCAAAAGGCTTCAGCCTGTGAAAGGATGAGTAACGGATGACCACAATTTATGTCTGCATCGGCAGCTCCTGCCACCTGACGGGTTCCTAT
>USBP01000036.1 GCA_900552985.1 uncultured Oscillospiraceae bacterium | reverse complement strand
CGCCCGCCAGCGCGTAATCTGGCAGGTAAAGCTGTGGGACGAATCGGACCGTGAGGGTGCGTGGTCGGAGCCGGCATTTTTTGAAATGGGGCTGCTGGAGGCTTCGGATTGGCGGGCCAAGTGGATCAGCGGAGATTATCGGGTAAACCGCAGGCGTCGTTACCCCGTGGACTGCTTCCGCAGGGCGATTACCGTGCAGGGGCAGCTGCAAAGCGCCCGGCTGTACATCACGGCCTGCGGGCTTTACGAGGCCTGTCTGGACGGCGTGAAAATCGGGAACCTCTGTATGGCGCCGGGGCATACGGATTACCGCAAGCGTGTGCAATATCAGACGTACGACGTGACGGACCGGCTGGGTGCGGGCGGCCATACGATTACCGTCCAGCTTGCGGACGGCTGGTACCGCGGCAGCTGCGGCGCCTGGGGCTTGAAAAACCAGTATGGAACTCAAACCAAACTTTTGGCCCAATTGGAGCTCCGCTATGAGGACGGCCGGACGGAAATGATCTGTTCGGATGAGAGCTGGCAGTGGTCGGACGACGGCCCGATCCGATTTGCCGACAATAAGGATGGCGAAACCGTCGCCGCATTCAAAACGCCCGCATATGGCCGCAGGGCGGCTGTCACGCGGCATTCCGTTGTGCCGTCCGCCTCCAATAACGTGCCTGTCACCGAGCATGAGCGGTTCCACCCGACCGTTTCCGTTGCACCAAACGGGCGCCGGCTCTATGACTTTGGCCAAAATATTGCGGGCTGGTTGGAGTTCCGGGTACAGGCGCACCGGGGGCAGCGAATCCGAATCCGCTGTGGGGAGATGCTGGATGCGGACGGCAATCTGACGCTCAAGAACATCCAGTGCGCCCGCAAGGATTTTGCAACACCTTTGCAGGCAGTCGATTACACATGCAGGGAGGGCGAAAACCACTATAAAACGACGTTTGCCGTATTCGGATTCCAGTATGCGGAGGTGGAGTCCGATGTGGAGATCGGCGCGGAGGAGATCACAGCCATCGCCGTATACTCCGATATGGCGCAGACCGGATTTTTCGACAGCTCCAATGAGCTGCTCAACCGATTTGTTCAGGCGACGGTCTGGTCTACCAAGGGGAACTCGCTCGATGTACCCACGGATTGCCCTACGCGCGAGCGCCATGGGTGGACGGGTGATGCACAGCTCTTTGTCAACACGGCGAGCTACCTGTTTGACTATGATACGTTTGGCCGCAAGTATATGGATGATATGTGCGACGGGCAGCGCAAAAACGGATGCTTCCGCCAGATCACCCCGCCCGGCGGGATCGACTTCTATATGAATGCAATGGATGGTTCGCCGGGCTGGTCGGATGCCGGCGTCCTCATCCCCTACCGCCTTTGGAAGCAGTACGGCGATCTGCGGGTTCTCCGGGAGCACTATGCGCAGATGCGTAAATATGCATTGTTTAAAATCAAAACGCTCGGCAAATGGTACCCCACCGCCCTGCCGACAGGCGTGGGCTTCCGGCACAGGAAGGATATCGCCAACTATGGGCAGTCCTATGGGGAGTGGACGGAGCCGGTGGATGTCAATGCCTTCCAGATCTCTGACTTTGTCAGTCCGCACCCGGAGGAGACAACAGCCTACATGGTCTATATGCTCGAGCATATGGCGGAGATCGCCGAGGCGCTGGGGGAAAAGGAGGACTTGCTGACATACCGAAAGTACGCGGAACGGGCGCGCTCCGGCTACCGCGGGCTGGTTGAAATCCCAAAATATTCCCTTGATACCGACCGGCAGGCAAAGCTTGTCCGTCCGCTTTATATGAAGCTGTTGGATGAAAAACAGACGGAATTTGCCCAAAAACGGTTGATCCAGGCGCTGGATCATTATGGCTGGCGGCTGGGGACAGGTTTCTTGTCCACCCCCTTTATTCTCTACGTCTTAGCGGATTTGGGGATTGACTACGCCTACCGCCTGTTGGAGAACGAGGAAATGCCCGGTTGGCTGTTCATGACCAAGATGGGCGCCAATACAATTTGGGAGAGCTGGGAAGGCATTGAGGCGCAGGGCGGTGTGGCCTCGCTCAACCACTACTCAAAGGGCGCGGTGTGCGAATGGCTGTTTTCGCAGATGTGCGGTATTCAGGTCGCCGGCGAAAATCACTTCGTGATCGCCCCGAAGCCGGGCGGGCACTTCACCCATGCGCACGCGGCTTATGACAGCGTGTATGGACGTGTGGAGAGCGGCTGGCGCATGGAGAGCGGAAATACCGTGTTTGTGATAACGGTCCCGGCAAACTGCACAGCCGAGATCATACTGCCAGGATGCGACACCCAAAAGGTTTTTGCGGGCAGGTATGTTTTTGAAGCACCAGTCGGCAACGCGCGGACATAAAGAGAATATTTCCGGCAGCGTGCTGCCGCATATCAAAGATACAACAGGAGGCCATTTTGAAAAAGTATTATCTTGCCATTGATATCGGCGCCTCCAGTGGGCGGCATATCCTTGGGTGGATGGAGGATGGAACACTTCGATTGGAGGAAATCTATCGCTTCCCCAATGGCGTAAAGCAGACAGATTCCGGACTTGTATGGGATATGGAAGCGCTAATTCGAGAAGTGAAAAACGGGATATGCAAATGCGCGCAGCTCGGGCGGCTGCCTGTATCCGTCGCCATTGACACCTGGGGCGTCGACTATGTGCTGCTCGACCGGGAGGGGGCGCGGATGGATCCGGTCTATGCCTACCGGAATAGCCGGACAAAAAACATTCCAGAAGAGATTGAAAAGGAGTTACCCCTTACAGATCTTTATATGCGTACAGGGATCCAAAAGCAGGATTTCAACACCCTGTATCAGCTCTGCTGTGACCGGGACAGCGGCCGGTTGGATCGTGCGGCGCGGTTCCTGATGATCCCGGACTATCTGGCCTATTGCCTGACCGGCCGGGCGGTAAATGAGTACACAAACGCCACAACCACTGCCATGGTCGATGCGCGGGAGGGGCAGTGGGATGGCGGAATATTGGAACGCCTCGGGATTCCGTCCCGGCTGTTTTCCCCGCTCTGTGAACCGGGAACGCCGGTGGGGAATTTCAGCAAATCTTTTCAGCAGGAGGCGGGATTCAACGCGCTGGTGCGTGTCTGCCCCTCCCACGATACGGCGAGCGCTGTCGCCGCCTGCCCGCTGGATAAGTCAGGGGTGTTCATCTCCTCGGGCACGTGGAGCCTTGTGGGGACAGAGTCCAAAGTCCCTGTCATATCGGCGCAAAGCCGCAGGTGGAATTTTACCAATGAGGGCGGCATTGAACATCGGTATCGGGTGCTTAAAAACATCATGGGTACGTGGCTGTTCCAGAATATCCGCCGGGATCTATGCGGGAAGCGGACGTATGATGAAATGATGCAGCTCGCCATGCGGAGTTCGTGCGTCCGCATTTTTGATGTCAATCACCCGTCGCTCACCGCGCCGGACAGTATGATCCAGGCGATTGAGAGCCTCGCCGGTTTGCCGCAGGCCGGGCTGGGGGATATTCTCAACTGCACGTATCACTCCCTTGCATCGGCCTATGCGGAGACGATCCGGGAGATCGAATCGCTTACCGGAAATCAGATCCACCAAATCGTGATTGTCGGCGGCGGGAGTAAGGATAATTATCTGAACCGGCTGACGGCCCAGTACACCGGCAAGCCTGTCTTTACGGGACTCAAAGAGGCTACGGCCACCGGGAATATCCTCTCCCAGCTGATGGCGGACAAAGGGATTAGGCTGAGCACGGCACGATCGCTGGTTCAGTCGTCGTTTCACATGAAGGAGGTCATTGTATGAATCACAGATATGAGAGCGCGCGTGCGCTGTACGCCGAATGCGGCGTGGATACGGAGCGGGCTCTTGATACATTAAAGGATATCCCCGTGTCGATCCACTGCTGGCAGGGGGACGATGTGGTGGGATTCGATCAGAAGGAAACGCTCTCCGGCGGGATCCAGACCACTGGGAACTATCCCGGCAAGGCGCGCACCCCGAGGGAATTGATGGCCGATATGGACCGTGCTTTTTCCCTGATCCCAGGGCGCAAAAAGCTCAATCTACACGCGAGCTATGCCATTTTTGAAGAGGGGGAGTTCGCTGACCGAGACCGGATCCAGCCAAAGCATTTTGCCAAGTGGGTGGATTTTGCAAAGGCGCACGGCGTGGGGATCGATTTTAATCCCACATTTTTCTCGCATCCGATGGTGCGGGACAACCTGACGCTCTCTTCCCCGGACGAAACGGTGCGTACTTTCTGGGTAGAGCACGGCAAGCGCTGCCTGGAGATCGCGCAGTATTTTGCCGGGCAGACGGGGATCCCGTGTGTGATGAATATCTGGATCCCGGATGGATACAAGGATATTCCGGCAGACCGCCTTGGCCCGCGGCTGCGTTTTAAACAGTCCCTTGACGAAATCCTGTCGCTCCCCTATGATAAAGATAAGGTTTTTGTCTGTCTGGAGTCCAAGGTGTTCGGAATCGGATTGGAATCCTACACCGTCGGCAGTGCGGAGTTCTGCATGAATTACGTGGCGGAGAAGAGGATTACGCCACTGATGGATAACGGCCACTATCATCCGACGGAGATGGTGTCGGACAAGATATCCAGTATGCTGCTGTTCCACGATCACTTAGCGCTCCATGTCACCCGCCCGGTGCGTTGGGATTCCGACCATGTGGTGCTCTTTGACGATGAGACGCGAGAGATTGCCAAGGAGATTGTGCGGAACAATGCGCTTGACCGCGTGTTTATCGCCACAGACTATTTTGATGCATCCATCAACCGGATCAGCGCGTGGGTGACCGGCGGGCGGAATGTGCAGAAGGCATTGCTCTTTGCGCTGCTCCAGCCGAATGAACAGATGAGATCCATGCAGGATAACAGCAATTTCACCGGCCTGATGGTGCTTCAGGAGAAGATGAAAGTTATGCCCTTTGGCGATGTGTGGAACGAATATTTGAACCGGCAGGGGATGATAGAGGATTACCTGCCGGAAGTACATCAGTATGAAAAAGACAGTTTGGAGGCACGGCAATGAAGGATATTTTAACGGCTCCGTTTGTAAAAGAGATGTGCGATACAACGGCCAATATGTACCGGCTTGGCTGGGATGAGCGCAACGGCGGGAACATCAGCTATCTGCTTGAGGAAACGGAGGTAGCGGAATATTTGGATATAAACCGCGTCCTCCGCACCCTTTCCACCGGATTTGAGGCCAAACCGCTGATTGGGAAATATTTTATTGTCACGGGAACGGGCAAATACTTTAAGAATGTGCAGGAAGATCCGGAAAATAACCTGGGGATTATCCGCATCGCGCCGGATGGAACTACTGCGCAGCTGCTGTGGGGCTATGCCGACGGCGGGAAATTTACCAGCGAGCTGCCCGCACACCTGATGAGCCATATGGCGCGCCTGTCTGTAGATCCTGAGAACCGGGTCGTGATGCACAGCCATCCAACGCATACGCTTGCAATGAACTATGTCCATGAGCTGGACGAGCGTAAAATCACGCATACGCTCTGGGAGATGTGCACGGAGTGCATTGTCGTCTTTCCAGAGGGCGTGGGGGTGCTGCCGTGGATGCTTTGCGGAACAAACTCCATTGGGGAAGCCACTGCGGAAAAGATGAAAACCTATCGTCTCGTTATTTGGGGCATGCATGGGATCTACGGCGCAGGGCGGACGATGGATGAGGCGTTCGGCCTGATTGAAACCGTGGAGAAAGCGGCGCAGATTTATATGCTCACCTGTAACCGCCCGCGGGTCAATACAATCCGTGACGATCAGCTTCAGGAAATAGCAGAGGCGTTCGGCGTCCATTACCGGGCGGACTTTCTTCATTTAGAGTAAGGTGCTCACTGCAATTGTCAGCGCGCTGCGGCCAAAGCGTTTTACAGATTTTTCAGTGCTCCTGTTCCTCAGCGAACAAAGCTGGGGATTCACAGCAGCAAAAAGCTGGCGGGCAAATGCCCGCCAGCTTTTATCGTGATACCGCTTGTCACAAATTATTTACTGATTTTCCTCAATAAATTTGACAACGTCCGCCACCGTCTTCATCTTTTCGATTTCTTCGTCCGGCACTTCCATTTCAAATTCATCCTCGATCGACATGACCAGATCTACAAGATCCAGGCTGTCCGCATCCAGGTCATCACGCAGATTGGTCTCCAGCGTGATTTTTTCTTCGTCCAGCTCAAGCTGGTCGCACATAATCTTTCTCAGCTTCTCAAAAACCATATCCCGTTTCCCTCCTTCGCTCTTGTGATCGCGCACAGAAACGCAAATAGACAAACAACGCGGAATGTGCTACACTACTTGCGAAACGCACCGCATTGCTGCTGTTACAGGAAAGACTGACTATAGAGATATTAGTAAGATTTTATCTCTTTGTCAACCCCTCGAAGAGAAAACTTTGCGTTTATTTACAGTTGCTTAAAATCTTCTCTGGAATGCGCTCAGTTTTCGCCTTTTTTCGTCCTGCATTTTGCGTTTGGGAAGGATGTTTTGCTAATGTCAGCTCATTACGCCGTGCTCGGCTATCCGCTCGGGCACACAATGTCCCCCTTTATTCATGAAAAGCTGTTTGCCGCCCAGGGCGTCAGCGCCAGCTACGAGAAGAGAGAGCTCCCCCCAGATGCGCTGGAGCAGGCTCTGCCTTCCCTGCGGGCGCTGGATGGGTTTAACCTCACCATTCCGCTCAAAAGCGCTATTTTACCGTTTCTCGATCAGGTGGAGGAGCGGGCCTCGCTCTATGGGGCAGTCAATACGGTTCAGTGCAGCAAAAACAGTTTGACCGGCTATAACACAGATTACATCGGCTTTCTGCGCGCTCTGGCAGAGGCCGGGATTGCGCTCTCGGGCAGGATATTGCTCTGCGGCGCGGGCGGCGCTGCACATATGATGGCGTTCGAGGCTGCCATGGCGGGATGCAGGGTCACTATTGCGGCGAGGCCCTCCGGGCTTCTGCGCGCGCAGAGCCTGGCCCGGCAGGTGCGTAAAAAGATCCCCGGCGCAAGTGTCACAGCGCTGACCTACGATGCCGTCAGCGGCGCGTTCGACCTGTTGCTCAACGCCACCCCGGCAGGCATGTATCCACATCCGGACGATATGCCGGTACCGGCGCGCATCATACAACGCTGCAAAGCGGTTTTTGACGCGATCTACAATCCACGCGAGACGCTCCTGCTGCGCACGGCGCGGCAAAACGGCGCCGCCTGCGCCTATGGGATGCCAATGCTCGTCTGGCAGGCCGCCGCCGCACAGGAGATTTGGAACGGCCACCCTTTTACCGCAGAGCAGATCGCGCCTGTGATTGAACAAGCCAACTGGGAAATGGAGCGTGTTTTTCAATGAATGCTGCAAACCTGATCCTATGCGGCTTTATGGGCTGCGGTAAGAGCACGGTCGGTCGGGTGCTGGCCGCGCGCACAGGGCTTGCTTTCATCGATATGGATCACTATATTGTAAAGCAGGCCGGGCTTCCTGTGGAGGAGATTTTTGCCCGCTATGGCGAGCGGCATTTCCGTTCCCTGGAAGCGCAGGCATGCAAGACGCTTTCTCAAAAAAAGGGGCAGGTGATCGCCACAGGTGGAGGCGCCCTCACATTCCCGGAAAACACCAGAGCGCTCAAACAGAACGGCGTCGTCATTCTGCTCGACGTTTCCCTCCCGATTCTGCAGGCCCGCCTTGAAAGGGACTCCACGCCGCGCCCTGTTTTGCAAAAGGCCAAACAGGAGGGCACGCTGGAAACACTGCATGCCAACCGAATGGAGCTTTACCGTAAGGCTGCTGATTTGACTGTTTCCATCTGCAAAGAGTGCTCCCCAGATGCAGTTGCTGAAGAAATTTTAGACATAATCAGCGCGTCTAATGCAAAATAATTTATTATATTTCCCCAAATTTATAAAAGAGGGTTGACAATCCCCTTTTTTACGTATTATATTGGACTCACATTATTTGGAGGACGATTGGAATGCTCACCGGCACTGCAAAAAGCTTCTTTTTCTTTATGAGCACTCTCGGCTATTTTTTTAGCAGGGAGTTTTTTGCCGTGTCTGAATTCACATTGTGAGCTTTCTGCCGTCCAAATCAGGGGATACTGGAAACAGGCAAAACCTGAGCTCATGATGTGAGCTCCGGTTTTTTATTTTTCCTGGATCCGTTCCCGTATCGTAACAGGGAGGTTTTCACATGATTATCGTATTGAAGCAAGGCACCACAAAGGATCAGATCAGCGCACTTTCCAACGAGCTGAGCCAGCAGTATAAGGTAACCGTTAACGCCTGGTATGGCGAGCACTCCACTGTGCTCGGCCTTCTGGGAGACACTGCAAAAATTGATATTGAGTATATTCAGGCACAATCGATCGTTGAAAGTGTCAAGCGGGTGCAGGAGCCGTACAAAAAGGCGAACCGAAAATTCCATCCGGACAATACCGTCATCCAGGTCGGCCCCAACTCAATTGGCGACGGTTCCCTCACCCTGATTGCGGGGCCGTGCTCCGTGGAATCCTCCGAGCAGATGGAGGTGATTTCCAGCCGGGTGAAAAAGGCCGGGGCCGGCATCCTGCGCGGCGGAGCCTTTAAGCCCCGCACGTCGCCCTATGCATTCCAGGGCCTGCGTGCCGAAGGCCTTTACCTCCTGCTGGAGGCCAAGCGCAAAAGCGGCCTGCCGATCATCACAGAGATCATGAGCCCTTCTCATCTGCCGCTTTTCGAGGATGTGGATATCATTCAGGTCGGTGCGCGCAATATGCAGAATTTTGAGCTGCTCAAGGAGCTCGGCCATTGCAACAAACCCATTTTGCTCAAGCGCGGGCTTGCCAACACAATTGAAGAAACCCTCATGAGCGCAGAATACATTATGGCGAGCGGTAACGAAAATGTCATCCTCTGCGAACGCGGCATCCGCACTTATGAAACCTACACCCGCAATACGCTGGATATTTCCGCTGTGCCGGTGTTTAAAAAGCTCTCTCATCTCCCAGTCATCGTCGACCCGAGCCATGCGGCAGGTATTCCGTGGCTGGTGGAGCCGCTCTCCCTGGCAGCC
>USBP01000035.1 GCA_900552985.1 uncultured Oscillospiraceae bacterium | reverse complement strand
CCGGTGAAATCCCCATCCGTGAAACCGGAACGGGAAAAAACAGCCTGTAGCTGCGAGGCGAGCACAGGGGCGACACCGCCCTCCAAAGCCTGTTTGCAGGCAGTTACAGCAGCAGCTACATATTCCGGCCGTTTCATCCGGCCTTCGATTTTAAAGGAACGCACGCCGGCTGTGTGCAGCTCCCGGATATGATCAATCAGAGAGAGATCCTTCAGGCTCAGATCGTGCCCCGTGCCTCCGGGTGCGGCAAATGGCAGCCGGCAAGGCTGTGCGCAGAGACCGCGGCTGCCGGAGCGGGAGCCGAGCATGGCGCTTAAATAGCATTGGCCCGAGACGCACATACACAGTGCGCCGTGGATGAACATCTCCAGCTCCAGCGGCGCATGGGCTGCCATCTCCTGGATTTCGGCAAAGGAGAGCTCGCGTGGTATAACCGCGCGGGAAAAGCCGAGGGCGGCCAACTCCTCCAGCCCCGCCGGCGTCTGGACCGACATCTGCGTCGAGGCATGCAAGGGAATGTCAGGCGCGCATTTCCGCGCCAGCTTTGCCACGCCGAGATCTTGAACGATCAGCGCATCCACACCGGCGTCGCAGCTCAGGGCGAGCATATGCTCCGCATCCCGCAGCTCCTGGTCTTTCGTCAGTGTGTTGAGTGTCAGATATACCTTGACGCCGCGCCCGTGGCAATAGCGCACAGCCTGCCGGAGCGCTTCATCTTCAAAATTCCCAGCATTGCGGCGGGCGTTGAGCAGCTTTCCCCCGAGGTAAACGGCATTTGTGCCGCAGCGCACTGCGGCGGTGAGCGCTTCCATTGTGCCCGCAGGGGCGAGAATCTCCGCATTCTGATCCGGCTTCATCGTTATTTTTTCCCGGCTTCTGACAGCTTGGCCCGCAGATTTTGAATCTCCCGATTGAGGCGGTCTACCTCGCGGCGAGAGACCTCTACCTCCATGCGTGCCCGTGCAGAATCCTCAAGGTATTCCCGAATCTGGGAGCGCAAGTTATCTGCGCTGCTCTCCGATTTCCGGTAGGCATCCATTGCGTCGAGCGAGGCGAGAATAGCGGCCTGTGTCAGGGAAAGGCGGTTATTCTCCCGCATCAGGCCGCTGATGGTTTCATCCAGCTGCGCGCCGAGCGATTGGGTGTATTCCACATCGTCTTCTGTTGTAATATAATAATCTGTGCCGCAAATTTGAAGTTTTACTCTGTTCTTTTCCATTTTCAAGTAACATCCCTTTCTTCAATAATCCGCCGGAATGGGCGGTTGTTTTACAACACACGCATGATGATAAAAAACGGTTTTACAACGCATCCTGTGTTTTATTATACTATAGATCAGGAATATGGAAAAGGGGAAAACCGCTTTTTCTCTACAATTGCGTGCCTGTTCGGGAGTATGTTCCATTCAAAATTGCGCAACACTAAACATAGCATCAGTGTACTACCCTTGTACACTGATGCTATGCCCCGGAAGGGAAAACGAAATCTCCGGCTAAAATCTGCGTGTTATAGTTGAAATTTTATGAATTTTAGTATAAAATAGATAAAGCATGCGGATTTAATATCCTTTTTAACAACTTTTTTTGGAGGAAACATATGAAATATACACTTTCTAAGGCTCAAGCAAGCAGCTTGATTACCGCCAGGCTTTCCCACTTTTTTGGCGTGACGCCGCAGGAGGCCTCCTACGATCAGTTTTACAAGGCCATCGCGATGATTGTGCGCGATATGATGAGCGACGGGCGCTCGGAATTTGCCCAGAAGGCCGATCAGGAGAATGTCAAGCACGTGTATTATCTCTGCATGGAATTCCTGATGGGCCGCTCCCTGAAAAACAACCTCTATAATCTTGGCTTGACGGAGGTGTTCAGCCAGGCGCTCGCGGATTATGGCATCAAGCTGGAGAGCCTGTATGACAGCGAGCCGGATGCAGGCCTCGGCAACGGCGGCCTCGGCAGGCTCGCCGCCTGCTATCTGGACGGCCTTGCCACACAGGGTTACCTGGCTACGGGCTATTCTATCCTGTATGAATACGGGATTTTCAAGCAGAAAATTGTAGATGGCTGGCAGACGGAGCTGCCGGATTTCTGGCTGCCCGGAGGAGAGGTCTGGCTCGTGCCCAAGGAGGAGTGCGCCATTGAGGTGCGCTTTGAAGGGCAGATTGAGGATCAGTGGGACGGCCCCTATCACCACACCGAGCACAGGAACTATAAGCCGATTATGGCGATCCCGAACGACATGTTTGTTTCCGGCAAGGATGGCCGGGGTATCAGTGTGCTGCGCCTGTGGACGGCAAAGGCGCCGGGCCTTGATATGACGCTGTTCAATCAGGGCGACTATATGCGCGCGATGGAGCAAAACGCGATGGCAGAGGTGATCAGCAAGGTGCTGTATCCGGCGGATAACCACCCAGAGGGCAAGAGCCTGCGGCTTCGCCAGCAGTATTTTCTGGTGTCCGCCTCTATACAGGATATTGTCCACCGCCATCTGCGGCAGTATCCGTCGCTTGATAATTTTGCGGATAAAGTGGCGATCCATATCAACGATACGCATCCGACTATGGCCATCCCTGAGCTGATGCGTATTTTGCTGGATGAGTGCGGCTACGGCTGGGACGACGCCTGGCGGATTGTCACCAACACGTTTGCCTACACAAACCATACGGTGATGAGCGAAGCGCTTGAATGCTGGCCGGAGGATCTCTTCCAGCGGATGATCCCGCGCATCCACCAGATTACCAAGGAGATCGATAACCGCTTCCGTGCCTTTGTATGGGGCGCGACGGGGGATGCAGGCCGGGTGGAGCGCATGGCGATTATCTCCAACGGCGTCGTGCGCATGGCGAACCTGTGCGTGGCCGCGTGCCACAGCGTCAACGGTGTATCCGCCCTGCACAGCCAGATTCTCAAGGATAGTGTGTTTAAGGATTTCTATAGCCTTACGCCGCTTAAGTTTAAAAATGTGACAAACGGCATTGCGCACCGCCGTTGGCTGTGCCAGTCCAACCCGGCGCTGAGCGAGCTGATTACCAGCCTGATTGGGGACGGCTTCGTTTACAATGCACAGGAGCTGCTCAACCTGCGCAAGTTTGCCGATGATGCCAGCGTGCTTGCCGAGATCGGCCGCGTCAAACTGCAAAATAAAGAACGTTTTGCTGCGCTGGTCAAAAAGACCAACGGCATCATTCTCGACCCGACCTCTATTTTTGATGTGCAGGTCAAACGGCTTCACGAGTATAAGCGGCAGCATCTCAACGCGCTGCATATTCTTTCGCAGTATCTGATGCTCAAGGAAAACCCCAATATGGAGTTCACGCCGCACACCTATATTTTCGGCGCCAAGGCAGCCTCGGGATATTTTATGGCAAAAAAGATCATCAGCTTTATCTGCGCTCTGGCAGAGGTAATCAACCGCGATCCCGCCGTCCGGGATCGGTTGAAGGTCGTCTACATGGAGGATTATAATGTGACGATGGCGGAGCGGCTGATGCCCGCCGCCGACGTCAGTGAACAGATTTCCCTGGCTGGCACAGAGGCCAGCGGCACAGGGAACATGAAGCTGATGCTCAACGGTGCGTTGACGCTCGGCACGCTGGACGGGGCGAATGTGGAAATCCACGAAGCAGTGGGCGATGAGAATATGTTCCTCTTTGGCATGACGACGCCGGAGGTGAATGCGCTCAAGCACCGTGGGTATGACCCCAACAGCTACTACCTGAATAACAGCGAGCTGCGCCGCGCAATCGACGCGCTCAAGCTGGGTATCAATGGGGCGGCCTTCCCGGAGATCGCCTCCTCCCTGACGGGCAGCGACCCGTATATGGCGATGGCGGATTTCGACGATTATCGCCGTGCGCAGCGGGATGTCGTCAAGGCTTGGGCGGATCGTGAGCGCTGGAACCGGATGTCCCTGATGAATACGAGCGGGGCGGGCCGGTTTGCGGCAGACCGCGCAATTAAAGAATATGCGAGAGATATTTGGCATACGGGCAGTGTGGCAAAGTAAAGAGAAGCAGATTTAGGTTTTAAAGATCGTTCCGTTGCGCATGGCACGGAGCAATCAGGTGTAAAACGTCAGGCAAAAGAAGCCGGAAGGCCTGTTCACCGTTTTGCTGCGGTGCAGGCCTTCCGGCTTCTGATTTGAAATATCAAAGCTGCATCGTCAATCAACAGACTTTTGCCCCTTTGGGCAGAGGAGAAGCCTGTTGGGTCTCTCATCCGAATATCCGGCGGCTGAAGCCCGGGCCGGTCAGACGCTGATCTCCACCTCAAGCCCCAACTCATCCGCACAGCGATCCAGAATCGGGCGAATATACTCCGCCACAAATTCCTCTGTCTGCTGTGGGGCGCGGCCGACAAAATTCGCCGGATGCATAAGCTCCTTCAGTTCCTCGAGCGTGACGCCGAAGAGCGGGTCGCCCGCAATGCGCTGGAGAAGGTCGTTTTCCCCGCCCTGCTCCTTAACGACCTTGCCGGCCGACATGGAATGCACGCGGATCGCCTCGTGCAGCTCCTGCCGGTCTCCGCCGCGCTTTACGGCATCCATCATGATGTTTTCCGTCGCCATAAAGGGGAGCTCGGCCATCAAGTGCTTTTCGATGACCTTCGGGTAGACCACAAGGCCGCTGACCACATTGATATACAGCTCCAGGATCGCATCTGTTGCAAGAAACGCTTCCGCCACGCTGATGCGTTTGTTGGCGGAGTCGTCGAGCGTGCGCTCAAACCACTGGGTGGAGGCCGTCATGGCGGGGTTGAGCGCATCGGCGATCACATAGCGGGCGAGGGAAGCGATTCGCTCGCTGCGCATGGGGTTACGCTTATAGGCCATGGCGGAGGAGCCGATCTGGTTTTTCTCAAACGGTTCCTCAACCTCCTTGAGATGCTGGAGAAGGCGCAAATCGCTGGAAAATTTTGCCGCCGACTGTGCGATGCCGCTCAGGACGCAGAGCACCTGGCTGTCCACCTTGCGGGGATAGGTTTGGCCGGAGACGGGGAAGCAGGCCGCAAAGCCCATTTTCTGTGCGATCTTTTGATCGAGCTGCTTGACCTTTTCATGGTCGCCGTTCAGCAGCTCAAGAAAGCTCGCCTGTGTGCCGGTTGTGCCCTTGGAACCGAGCAGCTTCATCTGCGAGAGCTGGAACTCGAGCGCTTCAAAATCCAGCAGCAGATCCTCCAGCCACAGAGAGGCGCGCTTGCCGACTGTGGTCGGCTGGGCGGGCTGAAAATGGGTAAAAGCAAGGCAGGGAAGCTCCTTATACTCCAGAGCAAAGCGTGAGAGCTTCTCCATGAGGTTGACAAGTTTTTTGTGCAGCAGGCGAAGGCCCTCTGTCATCGTAATGATATCCGTATTGTCGCCGACATAGCAGGAGGTTGCGCCCAGATGAATGATCGGTTTTGCCTTGGGGCACTGTACGCCGTAGGCGTACACATGCGACATCACATCGTGCCGCACCTGTTTCTCGCGCTCCTGGGCGACTTCATAGTTGATATCGTCCCTGTGCGCTCTCAGCTCAGCGAGCTGTTCGTCTGTAATATCGAGCCCGAGTTCCTGCTCGCTTTCTGCAAGAGCGATCCAGAGCCTGCGCCAGGTGCGGAATTTAAAATCCGGGGAGAAGAGATATTTCATTTCTTTGCTGGCATAACGGGAGTTGAGCGGGGATTCGTAGATATCTTTCATTTTATCACCATTTCTCCGCACAGCGGAAGATTTTATAAGAGTGTGAGCGGCATAAACGGCCGTCTGCTTTTATTTGGAGAGAAAATTGCCGTCAATTTCCTTCAATGGAATGGGATATTCGCCGGTGAAACAGGCGTCGCAGAAGGTGCGCTCCTGCGTGCCGACGAGGGGGTAGAGGCTTGCACAGCTCAAAAAGCCGAGGCTGTCCGCCCCGATGGCGCGACACAGCTCCTCCACCGTGTGATGGTTGGAGGTCAGCTCCTCGCGGGTGGGAATATCCGTGCCAAAATAGCAGGGCCAGTGAAGCGGGGGAGAGGAGATGCGCACATGCACCTCTTTCGCCCCGGCCTGCTTGAGCGCGCGGATGATGTTGGCGCTGGTCGAGCCGCGCACGATGGAATCATCCACCATGACGAGCCGCTTGCCCGCTACTGCGTGCCGCAGGACGTTGAGCTTGATATTGATGCTGGCCTCGCGCTCGCCCTGCTCGGGCTTGATGAAGGTGCGTCCAACATAGTTGTTGCGGACAAAGCCTGTTTCAAACGGGATGCCGCTCTCCCGCGCATAACCGATGGCAGCGTCGAGGCCGGAATCCGGCACGCCGATGACGAGGTCGGCCTCCACCGGGTGCTCGCGCGCGAGCAGTGCGCCTGCCCGCAGCCGCGCTGCATGGACGCGCACGCCATCCAGTGTGGAGTCAGGCCGGGCAAAGTAGATATATTCAAACACACACATCCTCCGTGGCTGCTCCCCACAGTGCGCGCGGATGCTGTGCAGCCCCGCCGTATCCACAACGACGACCTCGCCTGGCTCCACATCGCGGATGAACTGAGCGTTGACCGCATCCAGCGCACAGGTTTCGGATGCGATTACATAGGCGCCGCCCAGCCTGCCGATGACAAGGGGACGGAAGCCGAAGGGGTCGCGTGCGGCGACCAGCTTTCTGGGGCTCATCACCAGAAGGGAATAAGCGCCCCGGATACGGCCCATCATGCGAACAACCGCCTGCTCCACACTGCCGGAGGTAAGGCGCTCCTGCGCAATCACGTGGGCGATCACCTCGGAATCAATTGTGGTGCGAAAAATGGCCCCGCCTTTGGCGAGCTCCCTGCGCACGGTTTCGGCGTTTGTGAGGTTGCCGTTGTGCGCAATGGCAAGGCGGCCCTTGGCGTAGCGCATTAGAAGCGGCTGGCAGTTCTGCACAAGGCTGCCGCCGGTCGATGAGTAGCGCACGTGGCCGATGGCGGCCTGCCCTTTGAGGGAGGAGAGGGCAGCGTCGTCAAACACCTCGCTGACCAGGCCCATCGCGCGGTGGACGCTTAAAACGCCTTGGTCGTTGACAGCGATGCCGCAGCTCTCCTGCCCACGGTGCTGCAAGGCGTAAAGGCCGTAATAGGCCGCCTGAGCCGGCGGCATCTCGCGACCGCCGAAAATGCCGAACACCCCGCACTCCTCATGCAGCGTGTCAAAAGGCAAATGCTCCTTCAAATGTGCTCCCCTCCCATGCTGTTGGAACAACAGATGCCGGCGCATCGCTCCGACGCCCGGCATCCCGCTGCTATGTTTATTTCAGGCCCAGGCGTTTGGCCATCTCGTCATAGGCCTCCTCCACGCTGCCCATATCGCGGCGGAAGCGATCCTTATCCAGCTTCTCGTGCGTCGTCATATCCCAAAAACGGCAGGTGTCGGGCGAGATTTCATCCGCAAGGATGATCTGATCGTGGTAGCGGCCGAATTCCAGCTTGAAGTCGATCAACTCCACATTGACGCTTGCGAAATACTTGCACATGATCTCGTTGATCTTCAACGCCATGGCGCGAATGGTATCGATCTCCTCCTGTGTGGCGAAGCCGCAGGCGATGGCGTGGGAGTCGTTGATCATCGGGTCGCCGAGCGCGTCGTCCTTATAGCTGAATTCAAGAACGGGGCAGAGCAGCTTCGTGCCCTCTTCCAGCCCGAGGCGCTTGGCCATGGAGCCTGCCGCTTTATTGCGGATGATGACTTCCAGCGGGACGATTGTGACGCGTTTCACAGCAGTTTCCCGATCGCTGAGCTCCTCGATGTAGTGTGTGGGGATACCCTCTTTTTCGAGCATCCTGCACATGAAGTTGGACATTTTGTTGTTAATTACGCCCTTGCCGGTGATCGTGCCCTTTTTCAGGCCGTTAAAGGCGGTAGCGTCATCCTTATAGTCGACGATCAAAATATCAGGATCTTCCGTGGCATATACCTTTTTGGCCTTGCCCTCGTAAAGCATCTCTTTCTTCTCCATGGTTACATCCTCCGTTATATAAAATTTTTGACTAACAAAATAAAACAGGGAACGCTGCGCCATTTTGATGGCGCGGGCATCATGAAAAAGCGGCGGTGATCCGCTCCAGCGCCTCGGTCGTGCGCGTAGCGCTGCCGAACGCCGTCAGGCGGAAATATCCCTCGCCGGCCGGGCCGAAACCGGAGCCGGGGGTGCCTACTACCTGCGCGCGCTCCAGAAGCTGATCGAAAAATGCCCAGGAGGTGAGGCCGTCCGGCGTTTTCATCCAGATGTAGGGGGAGTTAACGCCGCCCCATGTTTGAAAACCGGCGCTGCGGAGGCCTTGTGTAATGACACTCGCATTTTTTTGATAATAGCCGATGATATCGCGGACCTCCTGGCGCCCTTCATCAGAATACGTGGCCTCTGCCGCGCGCTGGGTGATGTAGGAAACGCCGTTGAACTTGGTGGCCTGGCGCCGGGCCCAGAGGCTGTTGAGGGAAACGCCGTTGCGCTTCAACTCTTTGGGGACAACCGTATAAGCACAGCGTACGCCGGTAAAGCCCGCTGTTTTGGAATAGCTGCGGAATTCGATGGCGCAGCTTTTTGCGCCGTCTATCTGGTAGATGCTGTGCGGGATATTCTCCTGTGTGATATAGGCTTCATATGCGGCGTCATAGAGAATGACGCTGCCCTCCCGGTTGGCATAGTCGACCCAAGCCTTCAGGCCATCAAAATCAATCGCCATGCCGGTGGGATTGTTGGGAAAGCAGAGGTAGATCAGATCCACATGCGTTGCGGGGAGCTCCGGCAAAAAGTGATTTTCCGCCGTGCAGGGGAGGTAGACAAATTTGCTCCAGCGGCCGTTTTCCATTAAATCCCCGGAACGGCCCGCCATGATGTTGGTATCCACATAGACAGGGTAGATTGGGTCGCACACGGCCACAATGTTATCCGCGTCAAAGATATCCCCAATGTTGCCCGTGTCGCTTTTGGCGCCATCGCTGACGAAAATTTCATCGGTATCAAGCTTGACACCGTAGGCGGCAAAATCGTATTGCTGGATTTTTTTCAACAGAAACTCCTGGCCGTATTCCGGGGGATAGCCCTGGAAGCTCTCAGCCCGGGCCATCTCATCGACCGCCCGATGCATCGCGTTGGTTACGGCAGGGGGCAAGGGGCGGGTGACGTCGCCAATGCCCAGCCGGATGAGATCCGCCTGCGGATGTGCC
>USBP01000034.1 GCA_900552985.1 uncultured Oscillospiraceae bacterium | reverse complement strand
CACCGGCGATTTTTCTGCCTGTCTGTCATAAAACATCATCATACCGCCACATTGGAAAGGATGGGATGAAATTCATTTGCATTTACAGCGGTTGTGTCGTATAATGTGGCAAAGGAATGTTGACGCGTGAGCAGAAACCATTCTCTTGTTTTTGGCCGCATTTGCGATAAGGCTTGATCCCTATCCACACAGGAGGTTTTTGATATGAAGGAGCGATTTTTGCGTTTTGCCGCCGTTATTCTGGCGCTTTGCCTCTGCATGAGCCTGGTCTCCTGCAGTGCAGATCCAGAGGAGGGCGAGGATTCTTCCTACGCTTCCGGCCAGGCGGAGCTTCCCTCTTCAGAGGAGCCGGAATCGCTGCTGCCGCCGGATGAATCGGCATCCGCTCTGACTGCCGGTGGAGGGGAGGCGGAGGGTGGCGCCGTTTCCGTCGCCCCCGCAGGCACAACGAAGGCTGGGCGGGAACCTACAGCAGCCCAAACACCGGATGAACCGGAGGAGACGGAATCCCGCACCGTCCGGGTCACGATCCCGGAGGGGTATAATATCCTCCAGATCGCCAAAAAGCTGGAGGCAAACGGCGTTTGCAGCGCGGAGGATTTTATCAACACGGCGCAGACCTATGATTTCTCCTATTACCCTCTGGTGGCCAGTATTCCCTCCAAGCAGTACCGTGCTTTTAAGCTGGAGGGCTATCTCTTCCCGGATACTTACGAGTTTTATAAAAATATGAAGCCTCAGGATGCAGTGGGGAAGTTTTTGCGAAACACAGTGCTTGAGGGCTTTTCCTCCCAGGCGGCGTCCAGCGGTCTGAAGAATATGGACGAGGTCTTGACGCTGGCCTCCATTGTGGAGAAGGAGGCAAAAACCAATACAGAGAAAAATCTTGTCGCCGGCATTTTTCTGAACCGCCTCAAGCAGGGGATGAAGCTGGAGTCCGACGCGACGCGGGATTACTGCATCAACTACCTGAAACCCAACACCGGGAAGTATGATAAGCTGGCCGGCCCGTATATGGAATATGCCTATGTGTATAACACGTATAATGGCTCCACCTGCCCCGGCTTGCCGGCCGGCCCGATTTGCAATCCCGGCCGCTCGTCGATTCGCGCGGTGTTGAACCCAACAAAGACAGACGCGCTGTATTTCTGCTATGGAACGGATAATAAGCTGTATACAGCCACCACCTATGAAGCGCATCAGCAGAATTTAAAATTGGCTGGCCTGACCTGAGAGACTACCATCCAACCAACTGGGTGGCTGACGTGTACGCCCGTCTGTTTCGCCGCGAGTATGTCCGTATGTTGGCTGAGGCCGGTGTGCCAGATGAAATCGCTATGCAGCTGGTGGGGCGTGCAAACCGGAAGATGATCCATGAAGTAATCCGCACTGGAAAACAATGAGGATCGATCATATCATAAAGCTGCTCAATGAGCATTTAAAACGATAAATTCCCACATAGAGGGATGAACTGGAAAACGTTCATCCCTCTATTTTAGTCCGCAATTAGTCTGTAATTTTGTGTCTATTTTCATCCCTTTTCCGTCACAAGGCGCAATGCGGAAAAGCAAAAGCCCTGTAACAACGCAAAAATCGCGTAGTTACAGAGCTTTCCAATGGTCCGAGTGGCGAGACTTGAACTCACGGCCTCTTGACCCCCAGTCAAGCGCGCTACCAGCTGCGCCACACCCGGAAGAACTGCTGCCTTTGCCACAGCGGAGTCTATTCTATCATAAACCAATATTTTTGACAAGGGGATTTTTAGAAAAATTTTTGTGATACCGTCCTATGCCCATCCAATGATTCGTAGAGATAGCCGTATGATGGGGTATATCTCACTTTGCCACGGAAAAGCTATTGGTAAATGAATGCAACGGAAAAGGGTGGGTCAAAGGGTGGCAATCAATACGAGGGTGGAGCAGAACATCCAGAGGTTTCAGCAGCTTCTGCACTGTGACAAAAATTTTGACGTGATATACCGGGTATTCCGAATTTGCAGCCGGGAGGCCTGTATGTTTTTTGTAGACGGTTTTGCAAAAGACGAAATTATAGAAAAAATAATGGAATTTTTTTACGGGCTTAAAAACGAAGCCTCTCTGCGGGATGCACACACCTTCTCTAAGGAATGCGTTCCCTACGGCGAGGTTTCCATCAGCGGTGAGGAGGATGCTATTGTAGGGCAGGTGCTGTCAGGCGTCTGGGCTGTTTTTATCGATGGCATGGACCAGTGTATTTTGATCGATCAGCGCACCTATCCGCAACGATTGACCTCAGAGCCGGATCAGGATAAAGCGTTTCGAGGCAGTCGGGATGGCTTTGTGGAAACGATGGTTTTTAACGCAGCCCTGATTCGACGCCGCATTCGGAATCCCCGATTCTGCGTGGAACACATGGAGGTGGGGAAGTCCTCAAGAACCGATGTAGCGGTTTGTTATATGGAGGATCGGGCGGACCCGGCCTTGGTGAGCAAGGTGAAAGGGCGGATCGCAGAGGCCAGGGTGGATGCCCTCACCATGAACCAGGAGAGCCTTGCTGAGCTGTTGGTGAAAAAAAAGTGGTATAATCCATTTCCTAAATTTAAGTTTACAGAGCGTCCGGATGCTGCTGCGGCGCAAATTTTGGAGGGAGATGTCGTTATTTTGGTTGATAATTCTCCTTCTGCAATCGTTCTGCCCACCACTATTTTTGATGTGATGGAGGAGGCCAACGACTACTATTTTCCGCCGATCACCGGTTCCTATCTCAGGCTGGTCCGGTTTTTTACCACATTTTTTACCACGATTTTGACCCCGCTCTGGCTGCTACTGATCCAAAACCCGGCGTGGATTCCGCCTGGGCTATCCTTTATTTTACTGGATGAGCCGGTACACGTGCCGCCCCTGATTCAACTGCTGATTCTGGAGCTGGCGATTGATGGGCTGAAACTGGCGGCGCTTAATACGCCCAACATGCTGACCACTTCGTTTTCGATAATCGGAGCAATTGTATTAGGGGATTTTGCGGTAAAATCCGGTTGGTTTTCCGCAGAGGTGATGCTGTATATGGCGTTTGTAGCGATCTCAAATTATAATCAGCCCAATTTTGAGCTGGGTTACGCGCTGAAATTTATGCGGTTGATCCTTTTGATTGCAACCGGGTTGTTGAATTTGTGGGGATTCATCGGAGGGCTTGTCTTCCTGTTTCTCATCCTTGTGCTCAACCGGACGGTATCGGGCAAGTGCTATCTTTACCCGTTGCTGCCTTTTCATTATAAAGAATTAAAGAAAAAGCTTTTGCGTATTAAAATAGATAAAACGGAGGCTTCCAGATAAGGGCCATCTTCAACCCCGGATCGAGAGCCAAAGCCCGGATTTGGCGCAGTAAAACAACGGCGCGCTGCAATTTACACAGCGCGCCGGGGTGGGTTCTTTATCCTTTTTGCAATGCCCGGTCTAACCAGATGGAGCCGACATCCATCGCGTCATACAGGCCGTTTTTCTCACTTTTCTTCACAATCCGCTCGCGGGGGCGGGCATTTGGATCGGTGCTCATCAGTTGTACAGTCACTTTGTTCGCCACGTCAAGCTCCTGCACCTTTTTTGTGCTGGTAATCTGCATCATGATTACAAACGGATCAGACATATTTCCATAATAAAGCGTATTGCCTTTGCGCACCAGGGGACGGCCCTTATACATTAAAAACGGCGATTTCTTCTTGCTATCCGCCAATTCCGTTTCCTCCTTTATCTATCAAATAACCAGTTTGATACGCCATTATCATAACATATTTTCGCCCTGTTGTCAAAGAACCGGCCCCGCCTGTGGACGGAGCCGGTTACAACTGGCAGCCTGAAAACGCTATGCGTCAAGGTAGCAGCGCACCAGCGTTTGCAGCAGTTCATCACGATCCAGCTTGCGGATCAGGCTTCTCGCATTGTTGTGCGTTGTAATATAAGTGGGATCCTCCGATAAAATATATCCGACGATCTGGCTGATCGGATTATATCCTTTTTCGTTCAGCGCATCATAAACCGTGCGCAGCACCTGGCGCATTTCTTCGTCGCGCTCTTCCTTAATCGAAAATTGAATCGTTTTGTCCGTCAATGCGTCCACCCCCGTCTATTACGTATCAATGTTTATTATATACGAGTTTTACATGAAAAACAATGCAAATGCTCTATTTATTTTAGAAATTCATAATTTTTTCATTATCTTATTAAAGAATAATATGCAAAGCAGCATATACATAAACGATCCTAAAAACGGGAACTGTTTCAGATAAAAGAAAAACAGAGCAAACAGGAGAAAAAAAGAGATTTTATTAAAAAAAGAGAGATAAATACAAATGGAATAAAAAGCAATCCATAAAACTCTTTAAATAGTCTAAAAATTATATTTGAAGTTCAGATGAACCTATGATATGCTATAGCCATCAAATGAGATCCGTTCAGAAAAGGAGATGGCTGAGGATGTTTCAGACTCTTCCCGGGACGTTGCTTACGCGGGATCAAGCGGATCTGCGCAGCGCATACGGCGTGATTGAGCCGATTCTGGCGATCACAAAAGGGCTGACGCTTTCCCAGATCCGCGAGCTGACAGGGCTTGAAAACTCCACCGTGCAAAACTGGGTCAAGCGCGGCTGGGTGGCCAGGCCGAAGTCGAAGCGGTATGGAGAGCGCCAGGTGATGCGGATTATCCTGATCAATGCATTACGCGCCTCGCTCCAGCTTGACCGGATCGTGCAACTGATGCAATATGTCAACGGCAGTGTAGAGGATAGTTCCGACGACATTATTCCGGATGGCGCGCTCTATGATTACCTGTGTGCGATTGTCTTCCAGTTGGAGGATTCGCCGGTTCTGGATGACAGGAAGATCGATGAAGTGATTGCCTCCCATATCGCCGGCTACCAAGGCCCGGCGGCGGATTCCCGCGAAAAGCTCGCAAAAACGCTCAGGATCATGACGTTCGCCTGCATCTCCTCCAGACTCAAGCAAAAGGCGGAGATGGAGATGAGCGCCATACTCGGAGGCTGAATAAGGGCCCTTGCCTCCCTGGCTGTGCGCCAATATTTTCAGAAAGGAGAAATATGCTTTGGAATCGGGCACGATCATGTTGTTTGTCTGGATTGGGCTGATGGTTGCGTTCACCGTTATTGAGGCGGTCACAGTCCAGCTCGTTACCATCTGGTTCGCCGTGGGCAGCCTTGCCGCCCTCATTGCGAATATCGCAGGCGCGAACATAGTGGTGCAGTGGGTTGTGTTTGTAGTGGTGGCCGCCGCTTGCCTGCTGGTAACGCGTCCATTGGTAAAAAAAGTGGTCAATGCGAAGGTGCAGCCAACCAATGCAGACCGCTGTATCGGCCAGACGGGCATTGTCACGGAGGAGATCAATAACGCTTTCGGCACAGGGCTCGTCAATGTCAAAGGCGCTGTCTGGACGGCGCGCTCCCAAAGCGGAGAAAGGATTGCGAAGGGAGAGAGCGTTACCATTCAGTCGATCGAAGGCGTCAAGGTGATGGTTACCCGCACGCCGGGCGAAATGGAATAAGGCTTGTCTGAGCAGAACAGGGGTTCCCTGTTTCAAAAAATTGAGGAGGCATTTTAAATGGAATGGATTATCTATGTGTTACTGGCGATCGTGCTGTTTATTCTGCTGATTGTTGTGCTGAACATCAAGATTGTGCCGCAGTCTAAGGCGTATGTGCTGGAGCGCCTGGGGGCCTACCGCACCACATGGGAAACCGGTCTGCATGTGAAAATCCCGTTTCTGGAGCGCGTTGCAAAGGTTGTTTCCCTCAAAGAGCAGGTGGCGGATTTTCCGCCGCAGCCTGTGATCACGAAGGATAACGTAACGATGCAGATCGATACGGTCATCTTCTTTCAGATTACGGATCCAAAGCTGTATACCTACGGCGTGGAGCGCCCGATTTCCGCAATTGAGAACCTGACAGCAACCACCCTGCGGAATATCATTGGCGAGCTGGAGCTCGACCATACGCTCACCTCCCGTGATACGATCAACGCGAAAATTCGCGGGATCCTCGACGAGGCGACAGATCCCTGGGGGATTAAGGTCAACCGTGTGGAGCTGAAAAACATCGTACCGCCCGCCGAGATTCAGGATGCGATGGAGAAGCAGATGAAGGCGGAGCGTCAGCGCCGCGAATCTATCCTGCGTGCTGAGGGCGAGAAGGCCAGCAAAATTCTGGTGGCAGAGGGCCAGAAGGAAAGCCAGATCCTTGCGGCGGAAGGCGAGAAGCAGGCCGCAATCCTGCACGCTGAG
The DNA here is from genome assembly GCA_900552985.1 of uncultured Oscillospiraceae bacterium. Classification (GTDB taxonomy): domain Bacteria; phylum Bacillota; class Clostridia; order Oscillospirales; family Acutalibacteraceae; genus Fimivicinus; species Fimivicinus intestinavium. The sequence continues at coordinate 2,914 of USBP01000034.1, read as the reverse complement.
GCTGTCAAGGAGGCGAAGATCCGCGAGGCGGAAGGCGAGGCGCAGGCAATCCTGGCCGTGCAAAAGGCGGAGGCCGAGGGGATTCGCATGATTAACGAAGCGGCGCCGGGTGAGGGCGTAATCGCAATCAAGAGCCTGGAGGCCTTCCAGAAGGCGGCGGATGGGCAGGCGACGAAGATCATCATCCCGTCGGATATCCAGTCGCTCGCTGGGCTTGCCACAAGCGCGGGAGAACTGCTGCGTAAGGAATAAAGCGGGCATAGCTGTTTTATCACAGCAAAATAGTTTGGCCGGAGCTCAGAAATGGGCTCCGGCCTGTTTACTGCTTTCAACCGACGGCTGTACGGGGCTGCGCTCCTTGCGGGATCGCAGGGCATCCGGCATACCTGTTGCAAATTGGCGTTATGTGCAGAAAGGCAGATTGGCGTTAAAGCTTGGAGTATCCAAAGCTGTTGACCATTGCGTCAATCGGCTTATGTGCTTTACAATCCGGGCAATCCGCTGCGGAGCAAGAGGCGTAATCCGGCAATTCCTTCGTTGTGAAAAGCGCATGAATTTCAATGCCTTCCACCTGCTCAATGGCGCTGAAAACGGATGCAATCCCGCAGGTGCGCCCGCCGAAATAGCGGATGCAGTCGAGCGCACGGCGGATGGTTTTGCCGGTCGATACCGTGGAGATCAGCAGCAGGACACTTTTATCCGCCACCATTGGCTGCAAATTTTCTCGGAAAAACATTTGTCCGTTGGAGTCATATTCCGGCGAGAGGACAAACAGGCTACTCCCCTGATTGATGGAGCACATGCCGGATTTGGTCAGCTCCCGCGCCAGAAATGCCCCCAGGATTTCGCTGCCTTCCATGCATACGATGGTATCAATCAGCTCATAGTGTAAATAGGGCGCGGCGAGCAACGCCGCCGCTTCTCGCGCCATGGCATGCTCGTGCTTGACCTTTGAAATGTTTAAATAATAATTGATATGAGAATGGCTGGTGACAAAGTGGCCCGGTACCGCCTCGATTTGAATGTGCGGGTTGGCCTCTGATTTAACGGTAAAAGCCCGGCTTTCCATGTTGGCCATGATATGCCTCCTCCTTTTACAATAACCAGTTCTTATTTTATTATAAGACGATACGAATAGTATTTCAACCAGATAGATAAAAAAATTGTGCGAAATATAGAAATAAATCGACATATGCCAAAGAGTGGCCGGGAAGGCTTCATCGATCTTTTTTACAAATTCTTCATTTTTCAAATCGGAAATCTACTTTACACCATACAAAAAAAATGTATAATAGGAGATGCGCAATGAGCTATGGTTTATGATGCCTGCGCATGAAAAATTAATCGGACAGGAGTTTTGAGTAATGAAAGAGTGCAGGTTCCAGCTTGCCTATATCGCCAACGGCCAAATGCACCATACCTGCGGGAAAACACAGGCGCAGCAGCCGTTTGAGACGGATTATTTTTCGCTTTTAACGCAGTATGACGGCGGGCGTGTCCGTGTGCGGATTTTGCCAAAGGAGCCCGTCTCTTTCACCAAGTTCGCCATGGTGTTCCGCTATCCTTATCAGGAGAATAGCCGTGTGTTCGTCAATGGCTATCAATCCTGGACGGATAGCCGTGAGTATTTTGTGACAGAGCGCATGACGCATCTGAGCCCCTTGAGCAAGCCGTGGATTCAGGAGATGAGCCTGGATAAATCCGGCGACTACACCTTCCATGATTATCCGAAGGAGAGCGGCGTTTTCCACGGCTATTCCTACTCCTATGTGCGCAACGGGGATACGGTTGATCTCTTTGGCTCCGTGACAGAGCGCAGCGGCTACACGGTCTTTAATTTTGACTGCAACCGCAATTTGCTCATTGTGGAGAAGGATCTGGAGGGCGTCGTGATGACAGAGCCGTATGACGCGCTGGATATTGTCCACCTGCGCGGCGGCTTTGACGAGGCGTTTGACCGTTATTTCCAGGTGATGGGGGTGCCGAAGCCCCGCGTGCAGCATAAGTGCGGCTATACTACCTGGTATAATTATTATCCGAATATCAATGAAAAAATCGTGACGGACGATCTGGAGGCGCTGGCCAAGGTGCCGGAGCAGATCGATATTTTCCAGATTGACGACGGGTATCAGACCGCTGTTGGCGATTGGCTGAGCACGAATCCCGAAAAGTTTCCCAACGGGATGAAGGCGGTCGCTGATCAGATTCATGCGAAGGGAATGCTGGCCGGCCTGTGGCTTGCGCCTTTTGGCTGTGAGTATCACTCGACTGTGGCAGAGAAGCACCCGGATTGGCTGATTAAAAATGAGAAGGGCAAGCCTGTGGTTGCGGGCTTGAACTGGGGCGGCTTCTACGCGATTGATTTCAATAACCCAGAGGCGGCGCAGTATATCCGCAACTGCTTTGATGTGATCCTCAATGACTGGGGCTACGATATGGTCAAGCTGGATTTCCTCTATGCTGCCTGCATCCTGCCGCAGTATAATAAATCCCGTGGGCAGCTGATGTGCGAGGCGATGGATTTCATCCGCGAATGCGTGGGGGATAAGCTGATCCTCGGCTGCGGCGTGCCGCTTGCGCCCTGCTATGGCAAGGTGGATTTCTGCCGCATCGGCGCGGATGTCTGCCTGGGCTGGAAGCCTTCCCTGCACGGCTACCTCACTCATCGTGAGGACGCCTCCACGCAGAATGCCGTCAACAACTCGATCTTCCGGCGCCAGCTGGATGGGCGCGCTTTCTGCAACGATCCGGATGTTTTCCTGCTGCGCGATTATAATATGGGCCTTGATATGACGCAGCGTAAGATCATTGCAAAGGTGAATAAAATCTTTGGAAACCTGCTGTTCATCTCCGATAATGTCGACCGCTACAACGCGGAGCAGATGGCGGTGTTTCAGGATACGCTCTAGGCGAG